>JANYFS010000090.1 GCA_025359705.1 Deinococcales bacterium
CTTTAATGTGTGGCGACATCTATATTTCCTCCAATAGAAATCTTTTGAGCGCTTGAAAATAAATCTGGATCATTCCCCGAAAATCGGTCAATCTGATTTCTCTAACCCCTTGCGAAGTAGCCCCCTCCAGTTACTCGAGCATTCAACACTAATTTTGCTTGAATTAATAATTTAAAGTCATCTCATTTGCCTCCTTTATGATTTTTCTAAGTAATAATACGCTTTAAAATCATTAATTATATGATTCAGTATATCATATAATAGATTAAGCATGTCTCGAGTTATTAGAATGAATTTACAAGATTTTAGGGATTAAAAGCGGAGTAATTATGAAGGATTCAAAAACAGCAACAGGCAACTGGAGTATGATCAAGGAGCAGTTTTTGAGCACAAAGCAGAAATGCCGTGCAAAACAAAAGATTTGCCATCATTTTAAAGTTATCTTAGCGAACTCGAGCTTTTAAGCTCGAGCGGTGTAGGCGGGGCATCTCAAGCAACATGCTAGACTCGAGACATGTCCAGTAAGATCAAAGAAGCTCTGATCAACCACGCCATTACCGGCACCATCGCCTTTGTCGGCTGCCTGATCTACACTCGAGATTTTGGTTATTCACTTTTTTTTGGGTTATTGGGTATAGCGGTGTTCATGCTTGGGGATATATTGCAAAAAAAGTAGAGGCCATTTGGCCTCTAAAAAGGTTATTTATGGTTATGCAAGCCCACGAGTAAGATTGCAAAAAACCAGAACCCTAGTCCTGCGAGGAGGACGGAGACAAGCAGGGAATGATTTCCCTCGAGCAGTGGGACGATATTAATGGCTGCTTGCCAGTAACAAACCCCTAGACTGGCCCACGCGAGCCCTCTCAGAATCGCAATCTTGCGGTTTTTTTTCATAAAATTCCCTTGCTCGAGCGGATTTCTCCACTCGAGTCTGAGTGAAGAAATCCCCCTGAGAGGGAATTGATAGCGGATTGCCGCTATACGGTCAGTTTAACCTAAATGTGATCCCGCCTTTCAAACAACTTGGCACTATTTTTTGACTCGAGGTTTTCGGGATTTCTTCTTTGGAAGAGGGCAAATCCCGAATATGTCTAAACGAGGCCGCAATCACATAGCCGTGACCCAAATAACTCGAGATTTTTTTAATTTTGGCAGCTAACTTTACAGTACCCAAGATGCTCATTTTGCAAACCTCGAATAATGATGTTTGAGCCGTCTCCAGCCATGATTGAACGGAATCCCGTCCGCAATCAAATGCAGCCACTGGCTGACGTAATATCCCAGCACTAGGGCAATCCAAACCCGTGGCTCGAGGTGCCAGACGGAGCGGATGCGCCAGAGGGCAGGCCGCAGTAGGTAACCCAGTGGAATCAGGATTGCGCCCAAATAGAACACTCGAGTCAGTGGCCCAAAAAAGTAGCTGTGACTCAGCCCTCGGTGGGTAAACATCATCCCGTAAGGATGCCAGATCCAGCCCCACATTCCCCAATTTCTCTTGGAATTTACCCGCTGAGTCGCTAAATCCAAGTCTGGGGAAAGCAGTAAGGTCCCTACCCAAAATCCACCTGAAAAGGCGAGCATCTGGCTGGGCAAGGGGATAAGGATGCCTGCTCGTGTGCTGATATAGCCGTTTGCCGCCAGTAGTGCAAAGACGCTCGAGTTGATTAGGTTATGAACGTGACCACTAGGCAATTTCAACCTCCCTATTCTTATAACTATAACATATTTAATAGACAAATGGATTAAAATAAAGTTAAATAGGTAATTTTAATTAATATCTTGGTTATATTTCAATTTGACTCCATTTAATTTTAGAGAAAGTCAGTCTCGAGCTGAAACACGTCCGATAGATGGCCCCCGTTCTTGATAGACTCGAGCAAACGACCACTGAAGATTCCCGCCCATTCGAGCGTCAGCCCAAGTACGAATACGTGCTACATTGACGGGTGCCAAAAAGTCGTTCCCAAGCAACTGGCCGTTGATGGTGATTTCTTCTTTTAGGCTGCTGATTTTTAGAGTAACGATCATGATATGTGCTCCCTTTTTCCCTCGAGTCTTTAAATTAA
>JANYFS010000112.1 GCA_025359705.1 Deinococcales bacterium
CACAAAGTTGGTTTGGGCCGCACCCGTGCGCTCGAGGGCTTTGGATTCGATTTGGTGGATCAAAACGTTGCGGCTCCAACCTTGCTCGAGGGTGGTTTTGGCGTACCATAGGCGTTTTTCGGGGGTCTCGAGGCGATCCAGAAGCACCACATGATGTGACCAACTGATTTTGGCAACCACCTGTTGCCAAATCTCTGGCTCGGGCCAAGCGGCTGCAAATTGTCGCATATAGCGCAGGTTGCGGGTAGAAAACCCCGAAAGTTCAGGAAAGGCCGATTTGAGATCACGAGCCAAACGCTCGAGGACTTTGCTTCCCCAGCTCGCTTCTTGAACTTTGATATTCAGGCCATGCCCAATGTGCCAATACAGCCGCACCAGCTCGGTATTAACCGCCACCGCTGCCCGAATTTGAGCCGATTGAATGCGCTCTTTGAAGTCTGCCAAAATAACCGCATAATCGACATGATAATCGACATGGTAATTATCAGGCTCGAGCGGGGAAGGTTTTTCACTCATGGGTGTTCCTTTGGTTTGGGGCTTTCTGCTCATCATAAACCCCGTGCCTCGAGCAACTTCCAAGCGCGTTTGACCACCCGCTCGAGCGCCCCCCACACCCCGCGCCGATGCGAGGGCAAATGCCTGGTGTATACCGCACTCACCTCGAGGGCCGCCACCGCCCCCCTGCTGCGCTTGAACCCCGCCACCCCGCTCGAGACATGCACCATCAGGCCGCGCTTTTCTGCCTCTAGTGCCAAGTGTGCCGATAACATGCGGTACAACCCCAACTCTTGCGGCAAAGCGGTGTCGTAACCAAACACAGGGCAGGTCAAGAATTTGCCTTTGCTGTAAAAACCCATCACCGCATCCACTTTGCCAGAGCGCTCGAGGACAAATAGCTCGAGGGTTTGCCGCAAAAAGGCCAGTTCAAAAAAGGCGGGGGTAAATTGCGGATTTTGCAGCGAATACTTTTGCAGATACAGCAGGTCGTACAGTGCCAAAGCGCGGGGCAGATCGGCGTGGGTTGCCGCCCGCAAATGGTAGCCCCCCATACGCAGCAGTTTTAAATCTTGCTTGAAATCCCGCTTGGTATGTTGAATTCCCCCTCGAGCGTCCAGCAGCAACACACTACGGCTGGGAATTTGGGCAAAGTCTGGGCCAAAATCTTGGGGCGCAATGGGCCAATCTGGTGTCTCGAGGGCATTTGGGGAAATACTGCGCCAAATGATGGCACAATCGCTAAACTGCTGGGCCAAAAATTGGGTGATGGTTTGGATTTGGGCTGGCTCGAGCTTGGGAAGCGGATACAGATTGGTGGACAATAACCAGTTATTGACATGCACCACATGATCAATTTTTCCAAGGCGCAAAAACAGCCCCAAAGCGGTCAAAACGGGGGCCAAAACCCGCTCGAGGGCTGGGTTTTTCAGTTCGCGCAATTCCTCTTTGGCATAGGTCACATAGTGGGCAAACGGCGAACACACATAGGAGTTATGGGGTTCTGAGCGGTTGACCGTGATCGGCAAAACAAGCTGGCCCCAGATCAGCACAAAAAGCTGGGTTTGCACGTTCTGGACATATTTTTGTGAACCGTATTGCAGCATAGGAGTCAGCCAGTTCTTCGCCGCCCTACCCTCGAGGGTGCTGGGCCACGGGATCAAGGCCAAATCTTGGGCGCGGTATAGCTCGAGCGGATTCATGTTTTACCGTCCCATTCGATGTCCCAAGTGGTCGCCTCGAGCGGAGAGATTTTTAGGGTTTTAGCACGCTGCCAAAAGGCCAAAAGGCAGGGGATTTGTTGAAAAAAGGGTGCGGGATCGGTGTAATCCCAAATCAGATCCTTGGCTTGGGCCAGATCCGAAATCAGGGTTTTGAGCGGTACTTTTCCCAATCCTGCGAACACGGTGGGCAAAGCAAACATCACTCGAGCGGTTTCATTTTTTTGTGGAGTTCCCACAACTTGTGGGAACTTTTGGAAAGCTCGAGCCGAATGGGGTTTTCTTGAATTTGGCATGTCAAAACCATGTGGGAAATCTGGTGGGAAAAGGGCTTGGCTTAGGGTGTTTCCATCCAACAAAGCCGCACCTGTCACCGCTCTGGGGTTGCACTCGAGGGGAAAGATTCCTTGCGGGGTTTCGATAAAATCTAAGGCAAATTGGCCCGTAAACTTCAGGCTCGAGGCTAGGGTTTGGGCGAATGCTTGGACAAATTCTTGGATTGGGGAATACATGATGCGCTCGAGGTAAACCCCTGCACCTTTTCCAGCGCGGTACTTGGGTTGGTAGGCCACATGCGCCAAAACCTGCCCCCGTTGGGACAGCGAATAGCTACAAAACTCGCGGCCCTCGAGGAAGCGTTGGGCCACCAATGGGAAGGATAAATTTTCGGGAATGCGCTCTCCCCTATTCCAAAAAACGGTTTGGGTGGCAAATCTCGAGTAGGCGGGTTTAAAAACCCATTTCCCTGTAGCATTGTGACAAAACCGCTCGAGCGCAGCCTTCCCCTCGAGTACATGGGTTTCGGGAACACTCAGGCCAATGTTTTGGCACAGCGCTATAAATTTTCCTTTGTGATGTAGCCCCTCGAGGGTAGCCAGCGAATCCACCCAGAAATGTTCCCGAAGTGGGGAATGTTCGGCACCGTAAGCGACATACATCACCTCTTCACAGGTGGGAATCACCAGGTCAATCCGCTCGAGCAGCACGATTTGCTCGAGGCGAGCCATAAACTTTTGCGGTTGGAAGCTGGGCGGGGGCAGCTCGTAAAATCGGGATACGGCCCTCGAGCTTTGGCAAATATGGGGCCAAAAACTGTCCGCCACAAAAATAGTGTGGCCTTGCCGCGCCAAAGTACGGGCCAAGGTTAGCGTCACAGGCGCTCGAGCGCCCGTGAGCAAGATGCGTTTTGAGTTTGAACTGAAAGAATGCTGCATATCTTCCTACAAAAAGTTCCCACAACTTGTGGGAACTTTTGAAAACACTTAAAAAACCTCGAGCCAAACATATTTTTCCCAAAAAGTGGTGTAAAAATTTAGGCTCGAGCGCCCCAATTTCTTAACGAAAAACGAACCACGAAAAACGAAAACCAAACCCTAAATCACCGCAATCCCCAAAATATAGCCAATCCGAATCTCTCGAGCGTTATTCCCTTCGAGGGTGCTGCCCACAAAATACGGCGTGCTGCCCGAGTAAACCACTTTTTTGGGAATAATTTGCTCCTGAAAGATTTTGCCTTTGGTTTTCTCGGGGTAGCCGTACCGAGAATAGAGGGTCACTTCTTCTTCGTATTTCAAATCCAAATGGCGTTTTTGTTCGATGGCACTTTCGATCATCACCCGCATTTTGCGGGTATCCAGGCCCGTTTGCATGGGGGTTAAAAGCTGGCCCGAAACGGCCTTGACCTCTTTGCGAAACGCATTGGTGGTCATAATACCCAAGTCGCTTAGGGCCACCTCGAGCGCTTTTTCACTGCCCTGCTTGACGGGCAAAGTGGTGGAATTGAGTGGGGCTAAAAAGTGTTCTGCCAAAGCGGGATGGGTGGACAGGGCCACGGCGTATTCGTGCTGAAATAACTGGATCGGAGCCATGCTGGGCGGGGGGGCTTTGCCTTCCCAGAGGGTCAGCAGCGCCTCGAGGCTGAGCGGGACTTTGCCCTTGACTCGGGCCATCAGCGCTTCGCGGATGGTGGCATTGAACTGACCCTTTCGCACCACTTCACTGTCGATGCTGTACACCCCCGCTCGAACTTCCTTGGCAACCGCAGCAATGGCGGCGCGGGCTGCCAAATCGCTGCCCCCCTCGAGGGTGAAGGTTCCGTCGGGTTTGAAGGCGATGGTACGGCTGGGGGCGCTGGAATAAAAATGCACCACTGCCTCTTTGGGGACTTTGTTGACCAAAGCAAAACGCTCGCCCACGGGGGTGGCACTAAAGATTTTGAGCAGGGCCGTATCGCGCTCTTTTTGATTGTGATATTCGAGCAAAATGGTGTGTTCGGTGACGGTGATCCGCTCGCGCCGCCCCGCCCACTCCGACACACTCGAGCGCAGATTGCTGGGCAAAGGGGTGATCGAAAACTGCTCGAGGGCCGCCAGCACGGTTTCTAGGGTGTTTCCCATCTCGAGATAGCGGTAGACACTTTGGCGGGTGATGCCAAAGGTGGCAGTTTGGGCATCCACCCGCAAGCAATCGGCGCACTGCAACACCTCGAGGGCCGCCGAACTGAGCGGCTCGAGGTAGGCCAAAATCTCAAAGTTGGGCTGGATCAATAGGCACTTTTCGGCTGGGTTATTTTGGTTATTTTGGTTATTTTGAGAGCCGCTAGGTGCGGTTTCGCTCAGCAGTTCCTCGCGGTGAAAGGCAATACCCTGTGCCATCCATTCCATGCCCTTGCCCACCGCCACCACATATTCACTTTTATCACTTTGTGAACCTTTCTCAATTTTTTCGAGGGCCAAAATTCCAAATTCATGGAAGGTGGTCAGGATCTCGTGTCGAAAGTACGGGCTGGTATCCACCTCCAGGGGGGTCTGTTCGCGGTAAAAATAGTTTTGCAGATAGGTGGAATAGTAGCGAAAAATGCGGGGCCACAAGGCTTTCAAGGCCAGCTCGAGGGACACGGGATGTTTGGGAAACAGGGGCAAAGCCGCAATCATGCCTTGGCGTGCAATGGCAACATCAGCAATTCCTTTTCGCAAAGAAGTCGGAGAAACATCGGTGCGAAAGTCGCTGAACATGTAAAAAACCAGCATGTCGGAAAAACGCACGCTGAGCGGTGCGTTGTAAATCTCGGCCCAGGCCACCAAATTGGGGGCAAACTCCATTTTTTGACTCTGGCTTCGGTTTTCGGGAATCTGCACCAACAGATCGGTAGCGATCATCACCTCGAGGTAAAATTCCAAACGATCCTCGAGCCAAGGGCGGCGCTTTCGCAGGCGGGTCAGTCCCGCTTTGGCAAAGGTTCCATCCTTGTTCAGCGCCAATATACCGTCCTCGAGAATCAATTTCATGACCTCAGCCAGCTCGATCATAATTCGGGCGGGGTGCGGGGCGCTGGGCTGGGCCTGCACTTCGGGCAAATTCAGGGGCAGCACAGGTAACTTAGGTTGGCGCGGAAGATTGGCGAGGGCATTCAACACCCGCTGATCCACAAACAGACGATCTTCTTCAGGGGAATATTCGGCAGACTGAAAAGATTGGCCCTGACCAAACCACGAAGCCCCGTTGGAGTTGGGAATCAACAGGCCATCGCGCAACATCACCCCCAAAATTCGGGCGGCGGGGTTGCTGGACAAGGATTGGCGGTAAAAGGTGGCGCTCGAGCTAACGGTGGCATTTTTGGGCAGCTCTACCCCACTTTGGCACGCCGCTGCAATCAATTGCCAACCCTCCAAACGACCCTCATCCGCCAAGGCCAGCTCCAAAGCAAAACGCTCGAAGGGGGCCAGATTCAGCAACATCACCTCGAGCATTTTGGGGGTATTCAGCGCCTTAATAATGGCTTTTTGATTGTCGGCAAGCAATTTGCTCTTGGACGTGGGGTTAAAGCGAGTAGCAATGTGTTTGATCTGGTCGGCAGCAATGCGATCAAAAAAAGCCTCCAGTAAAATGACTTTTTGAGGTGGTGCAATGCCAATAGCCCCTGTCTTGGGATCGATTTCAATGCGGGGGTGCTTGCTGAGCATGGCGACCACTTGCGGCAGGGTGAGCTGATCCACCGCTCGAGCGGATAGGGCATTGAGTTCGGCAACCACTATCCCGCGTTCTGCCAAAATGCGAATCAAGTCTCGAGGGCTTACCATCTGTTGTTTTGAGTTCTGGCTCATGCTGTGGTTCCCGTTTTAGGTGTGGTTTTGGCAGATCCTCCACCCTCCGACAGCACTTTGGGGGTATGCCCCGCCTTTCTTAACACCTCGAGCAGTGTTTTGGAATTTTGCGGCAATACCAATGCTTGGGTGCTGGACAGCACCGCCAAGATCAAGGGCTTCACTCGAGGGTCAACCAGCAAAGAGTGCAAATCGGCGGCATCAGCAACCTCCAGCACGGTCAAATCTTGGTGGGCCAATACCCTACCCGTGGGCGGTGCTGGCTCGAGGGAAACCCCTATTTGTGTTTTGGGAGATGTTTTAGTTTTAGGTTCTACAGCAGGAAGTTCTACAGCAGGTGTACTGGTTTCGATAACTTTTTTGACTCGAGGCATGGGTTATTTTACATAAAGCGAGTTGCTTTACATGAAAGTTGCTTGCTTGCAGCCTTGGCTTGAACTTTAAACCTGATTAAACCTGAACGGTTCAATTGAGTGCGCTCGAGGGAACTGCTGCTTTGTCCCCGATCCATTCGCTTTCGTCCGAAATGCGGTAGGCATACCCTTGTTCTGCCAAAAAGAGCTGGCGGTGGTGGGCAAAATCCTCTTCTTTACTTTCGCGGGTGACAATCGAGTAAAAATGCGCGGTCTCCCCCGACTTTTTGGGACGTAATAACCGCCCCAAACGCTGGGCTTCTTCCTGCCTCGAGCCAAAAGCTCCCGAAACCTGCACCAAAACTTGGGCCTCGGGCAAGTCTAAAGCAAAGTTACCCACTTTGGACAACACAATCCTCGAGATTTTGCCCGCACGAAAGGCTTCAAACACCCGCTCGCGTTCGGCCTGTTTGGTGTCGCCAATAATCAGGGGGCATTCCAAATCTGCGGCAATCAACTCGAGCTGATCCAAATACTGCCCAATAATCAGGGTGGGAACATCGCCATGCAATTCCAAAATGCGCTGCACCAGATCGCGCTTGACGGGGTTTTCGGCGGCAATGCGGAATTTATTTTTTTCTTCGCTGACTGCGTAACTCAGGCGGTCTTGTTCGGGCAAACGGGTTCGCACCTCGCAGCACACCGCCGTGGCAATCCAACCCCGCGCCTCGAGGTCTTTCCAAGGCAAATCGTAGCGCTTGGGGCCGATCAAACTAAACACGTCGCCTTCGCGTCCGTCTTCACGAATCAGGGTGGCAGTCAGGCCCAGCCGCCTGCGGGCCTGCACTTCGGTGGTCATGCGAAACACGGGGGCGGGCAGCAAATGCACCTCGTCATAGATAATCAAACCCCATTCGCTGGATTTGAACAGCTCCATATGCGGATACTGGGCCACGTCTGCGGCTGCCTCGTCGCCATATTCCGCATTCTCTTGCTCTTGGTCTTTCTTTTTACTTCTTTTGCGGTGGGTCAGCATTTGATAGGTACAAATGGTGATGGCGGCGATGGCCTTGCGATCCGCGCCATATTCCACCACATCCTCAGCATCCAGATCGGTTTTCTCGAGGATTTCCCGCCGCCACTGTTGCACACTGGTGCGGTTGGTGGTCAATACCAAGGTGCGTTGCCCAATCAGGCTCATGGTTTGGATGCCCACCATGGTTTTACCACTGCCAGGCGGCAGCACAATCACCCCAGAGCCGCCGGTTTTGGCTCCCGCCTGATAAAAAACATTCGCGGCCTCGAGCTGATAATCGCGCACTTGGGTGCGTTTTGCCAGCGGTATGGCAAACTCGAGCCCTTCGGTAAAGCCCGCCAAATCTTCGACAGGATAACCCAGCTCGAGCAGAGTTTGTTTGACCACCCCACGGTTGAGCAGCGGCACACCCACCGCGTAGTCGCCCATTGCTTCGCTGAGAAACACCGCCAAACGCTTATTTCGCCGCAGCTCGAGCAATAGGGCTTTGTCCTCTTTTCCCACCTCGAGGGCCAGTTGCGGCCCCGCCTCGAGCAAGCGAATCCGTCCCCAGCGGCCCGCCAGTTCGCGCACATCGGTCAGAACATTTTGTGGCACAGGATATTTGGCAAAATCCTCGAGGGCCGCCAGCATCTGTTCGGGTTTGACTCCGCTGGCGGTGGCATTCCACAGCGACAACGGGGTGATGCGGTAAGTGTGCAAATGTTCGGGACTTTTCTCGAGTTCGGCAAAGGGCGCGATTGCCGCCCGTGCTGCCTCG
>JANYFS010000125.1 GCA_025359705.1 Deinococcales bacterium
CAGGCTGTCTTCGATGACCACTTTACGTAGGTACTCGAGTCCCCCCTCGAGCTTGTCCAGCCACACGCTGGTGCGCTGCAAACGGTCTGCGGTGCGAATGTAGAACATCAAGAAGCGGTCGATGTATTTGACCAAAGTTTCTTTGTCCAGGTCGCTTGCCAGCAGGTCGGCGTGGCGAGGCTTCATGCCGCCGTTTCCGCAAACGTACAGGTTCCAGCCCTTCTCGGTGGCGATGATGCCAAAGTCTTTGCTTTGGGCCTCGGCGCACTCTCTGGTGCAACCCGAAACCGCACTTTTCAGTTTGTGGGGCGCACGCAAGCCTTTGTAACGGTTCTCGAGTTCGATGGCAAGGCCCACACTGTCTTGCACCCCATAGCGGCACCAGGTCTCGCCCACACAGCTTTTAATCGTCCGCAAGGCTTTGCCGTAGGCATGTCCCGATTCAAAACCTGCTTCGATCAATTCGGCCCAGATCAGTGGAAGTTGCTCGAGGCGTGCGCCAAACAAATCCACCCGCTGTCCACCCGTCAGTTTGGTATAGAGGCCGTACTTTTTCGCCACCGAACCCACCGCAATCAAACCCTCTGGGGTGACTTCGCCGCCTGCCATGCGCGGAACCACGCTGTAGGTTCCGTCGCGCTGCATGTTGGCCAGAAAGCGGTCGTTGGTATCTTGCAGGGTCGCCAAGTCGTCGCGCAGGATGTATTCGCTGTAAAGCGAGGCCAAAATCGAGGCCACCGCAGGCTTACAGATTTCACAACCCTGACCGCGCCCATGCCCCTCGAGGATCTGATCAAAGGATTGGTATTCGCGCACCCGTGCCAAGTGGTACAGCTCTTGGCGGGAATAATCGAAGTGTTCACAGATATAGTCGTTGGTTTCTTGCCCCATTGCCTCGAGCTGTTCTTTTAACACATCTTTGGTCAGGGCCGCACAGCCGCCGCAACCGGTTCCCGCTTTGGTGGCTTTTTTCAGCGCGTCATAGGTTTGCGCCCCGTCGATCACCGCTTGGCACAGCGTGCCTTTGGATACGTTTTCGCAGGAGCAAATGGTGGCGGTCATGGGCAGGCTGACTTTTTTAGTGGGTGCGGAGCCGCTCGAGGGGGGCAAAATCAAGGTGTTTGCCGATCCACCAATTTCCATCCCGCTTTGGCACTGGGCCAGCAAGGTTCCAAAGTCGGAGGTATCGCCGACCAGCACGCCGCCCAACAGTTTTTTACCGTCGCTCGAGAGTACCAGTTTCTTATACACCCCCGCCACAGGATCACTAAAGCTGAGTTCTTCGGCCCCTGCGGTTTTGGCAAAGGCATCGCCAAAGCTGCCCACATCCACACCCAACAGCTTGAGTTTGGTGGACATATCGGCGGCCTCAAAGCGCTTCTCGCCGCCTGAAATCACATCCGCAACGACCCTTGCCATGCTGTAGCCAGGGGCTACCAGTCCATAAATCTTTTGCTCGAACAAGGCACACTCACCAATGGCGTAAATGTCCTCATCGGAGGTACGGCATTGGCTGTCGATGCTGATTCCGCCGCGCTCGCCCACGTCTAGGCCACTGCTGCGAGCCAGTTCGTCTCGAGGGCGAATTCCTGCGGAGAACACCACCATCTGGGCCTCGAGGTCAGAGCCATCCGCGAAGTGCAGGCCGCCCACTTTGCCCTCCACATCAATTAAATATTCGGTGGACTTAGCAACATGCACCCCAATTCCCATCGCTTCAATTTTGCGCTTGAGCAGCTTTCCGCCCGCTTCATCAATTTGCACGGGCATCAGGCGCGGTGCGAACTCCACCACATGTGCCTCGAGTCCCAGATTTGCCAACGCCCCCGCCGCCTCGAGGCCCAGCAAACCTCCACCAATCACCACACCCGTTTTGCAGTTTTTACCGTATTCACGCATGGCATCCAAGTCGTCCAGGGTGCGGTATACAAAAGTCCCCTCGAGTTCCTTGCCCTTCACGGGCGGCACAAAAGGATAAGAACCCGTCGCCAGCACCAAGGTGTCATAGGCCAACACTTCACCGCTCGAGGTTTTAACCACTTTGTG
>JANYFS010000145.1 GCA_025359705.1 Deinococcales bacterium
GGCAGAATACCACTCGAGCGAAGTCCCAACAAATGACCCCAACCCCCGCCGCTCGAGCGAATTTTAGCATGTTCTGAAGAATTGCACAGTTTCCTCGAGGGAATAGTTATATCTCAATAGAGATCTCAGAATATTTAGAAACCCTTATCTTCAAATGGGCTGATATTTTGCCTCGAGCCATTTTACCTCACTGCCCGCCGACTCCACGGTCTTCTCGAGGAAATGCATTCCTCTGGCACCGTCCTGTAGGGTTGGAAAATCACCCTCGAGCGGGGTTAAGGTGCGCCCGTCTTGCTTGGCCCAAATCGCTTCTGCGATGCCCACATACAGGTTAGCAAACGCCTCGAGGAAAGCTTCGGGGTGTCCTGGGGGTAAGCGGCTGGCTTTGAGTGCGGCAGCCGACAAACCGCTCGAGCCTTTGCTGAAGGTTTGTTTTGGCCCCTCGAGTGGCATAAAGATCAGCTCGTTGGGATTTTCTTGGTGCCAGGTCAGGCTGGCTTTATCGCCAAAAACCCGAATCCGCAAGTCGTTTTCGTGACCTATCGCTATTTGCGAAGCCAATAAAACCCCTTTGGCCCCACCCTCAAAGCGCAGTAAAATGCTCGAGTCGTCGTCCAACATACGCCCTGTTCCAAAAGCAGTCAGATCCGCACAAAGGTGCGACAGTTCCAGACCCGTGATGGTGTGGATCAGGTTCTCGGCGTGTGAACCAATGTCCCCCATAGCCCCCACCAGACCCGAGCGTGCGGGATCCACCCGCCAGTCGGCTTGTTTGTGGCCCGTTCCCTCGAGCGCGGTGGCAAGCCAACCTTGGTGATACTCCACAATCACCTTGCGAATCTGGCCCAAAGTTCCCGCCCGCACCATATCTCGAGCGTGCCGCACCATAGGATAACCCGTGTAGTTGTGGGTCACTGCAAAAATCACTCCACTGGCTCGAGTGGTGCGAATCAGATCTTGGGCTTGCTC
This sequence comes from Deinococcales bacterium, assembly GCA_025359705.1. Lineage (GTDB taxonomy): Bacteria > Deinococcota > Deinococci > Deinococcales > Deinococcaceae > JACMOA01. The sequence continues at coordinate 970 of JANYFS010000145.1, forward strand.
GAGGGTGTGACACAAGGGCTTGTCACAAATAATATGAATTCCTGCCGCTGCAAAGGCTTTGGCAACAGGGTAATGCAAATGATTGGGAGTGACGATGACCACCGCTTGAATCCGCCGCTCGAGGGGTAGAGCCAACTCTGCCACCAACATGCTTTGCCAGTCGGGATAGTTGCGGTCATTGGGTAGGCCCAGTTCTTTTCCCGAGGCCACCGATTTTTCGGGATTACTCGAGAGCGCACCCGCCACAAAATCGAATTGCCCCTCGAGCGCTGCCGCTTTGCGGTGCAGCCCCCCAATCAAAGCCCCCTGTCCTCCACCCACCATGCCATATCTAATTTTTTGCATCTTTTCTTTGGCCCCTTTTGGATGGAATATCATCTCTGCTGCGGTTGATTCATGCTACTCGACCAGAAACTCGTAAAAGTCGACTCACTCGAGAAACTGTTGGGCTTTGTACGGCTGTTGGCCTAGAGTCTCAAAGGCGACCTTCAAAGCGGATTTGCACTGCCTGTCTTGAAATATGGAGAACAAGATCTATTTTTGCATCTCCAACACTCGAGCGGAAGCCCCAAACCCCCGCCGCTCGAGTCTATTTTTTGGTACAGTCTGAAGAATTGCGAAGTCCCCTCGAGGGGCCGCTTCATTTTGGAGGACACCACCAATGGCAGGTCATAGCAAATGGTCTCAGATCAAACGCAAAAAAGGAGCCAACGATGCACGGCGTTCGGCAAGCATCAGCAAGCATATTCGGGCCATCACTGCGGCAATTCGCTCGGGCGGTAGTGGTGATCCCAGCGCCAATCTGAGCCTGAAAAATGCCATTGCCGCCGCCAAAGCCGATACCGTTCCCAACGACAATATCGACAATGCGGTTAAGCGGGCGGTGGGAGAAGGCAGCAGCGCTACCGCCTTCGATGAAGTGGTTTATGAAGGTTATGGCCCAGGTGGAACCGCCATTTTGGTGGAAACCCTCACCGATAACCGCAACCGCACCGTGGGCGAAATTCGGGTGGTTTTTAACAAACGCGGCGGAAGCATGGGCAATAGCGGCTCGGTGGCGTGGCAATTTAGCAAAAAAGGCTTAATTATCCTGAGCCAAAACAGCGAAGCCGCCCAAGATGCCGCCATCGAACTCGGTGCGGAAGACATCCAAGAAACCGAAGATGGCCTCGAGGTGTACACCGATCCCAGCGAACTTTTTGCAGTATCCGAAGGTCTGAGCGCCAAAAAACTGCCCGTAGTCTCGGCCTCGCTGACCATGCTGCACAAAATACCGTAGAGTTAAACGACGAAGACATGCGTAAAGTCATGAATCTACTCGAGGGACTGGAAGATTTGGATGATGTGCAGCGCGTGACCAGCAATGTGAACTTTGATAACCTCGAGGAAGAATAACCCAACTATGTACGCTCAACAGATCCGCTTTGACAACAGCCCCAAATTACACCTACTCAACACCGACCTGATCTACCCCGTGGATAGCTGGGTGGTGGCCCAAAGTCGGCGTGGACTCGAGCTGGCACGGGTTCGGGGGGATGTAGTGGAGGTGCAAGGTCGGC
>JANYFS010000546.1 GCA_025359705.1 Deinococcales bacterium
GCAAACCAGCCCCCGCGAAATGTTGCTAAACCGCATTCAGCGCGACATTCCCATTACCGAACGGCCTTACCAAACCATTGCCCAAGAAATTGGAATGCTCGAGGGGGAAGCGCTCGAGATTTTGCAGCAAGAGAAAGAAAAAGGGGTTTTGCGCCAGATTTCAGCGATTTTTGATACCCGCACCCTGGGCTACCAATCCAGTTTGGTGGCGGTGGTTGCCGATCCAGACCAACTCGATCAGGTTGCCGAAATCATTAACGCCCACCCCGGGGTCAGCCACAATTACCGCCGCAACCACGATTTCAACTTGTGGTACACCATCGCTGTGCCGCCTGATAGCAACCTCGAGGCACATGTGCAAAAGCTTCACGAGCTATCTGGAGCCAGTGTCACCCGCCTGATGCCCACCTTGCACCTGTTCAAAATTGGGGTGGAATTTGATATGACAGGTAACGAAGCCTGGAACGCCAAAGCCAAGCCGCAATACGTCCAAGAAAACCGCAACTTTGGCTATGTGGTCAGCGAACTGGATAGGCGATTTGTCTTGGAAATGCAACAAGACCTCGAGCTGATTCCTACGCCCTACGCCGCAATTTGTGCGCGTTTGGGTTTGACCCTCGAGCAACTGGCTAGCCACGCCGCAGCCATGAAAGCAGCGGGCGCTTTGCGCCGCATCAGCGCGGTGTTTCGCCACCAATCGGCGGGGTTCAACTTCAATGCGATGGGGGTTTGGGCAGTTCCGCAAGACAATGTTGCCGAAATGGGCAAACGCATGGCGGACTTCAAAGCGGTCTCACACTGCTATTTGCGCCCCACCTACCCCGAGTGGCCTTACACCATTTTCACGATGGTGCATGGGCGCAGCAAAGAGGAAGCCTTGGGCAAAATCGAAGCGATTGCCGAAGAAGTGGCCCAAAATATCGACTACGCCATTTTGTACAGCACCAAAGAATACAAAAAGATCCGCCTCGAGTATTTTGTTCCCGAGTTTTATCATTGGGAAAAAGCACACCTCGAGGGGAAAGTGGCGGAAAGCGTTTCATAATCGAGTTATAGTTTATCTTTTTTTGGGGCGCACTATTATGTTGCGCCTTTTTTATATTGGCTCGAGATACGAACAAAAAACACGGTGTTTCCCCCGATTATGCAGGATATTTAAGCACTTCGCATTTGGTTTTAGCGTCATATTTTGTATACTGGGAGGGTTTCAAACCCTCCCCTACCTGATTTCTTCTTCTATAGTCTCGATAGAAATACTGTAACGAATAACGGATAACGGATAACTACTTAAACCTCGAGCGGACTATTTGGATTTTAATAAGGCATATTGTTGCCCAACTACTTCAAAACCCAGCTTCTGATATAAACCAATGGCGGGGCCGTCAGGATCGGCGTGAATTAGGATGTGTTCGGCTTCTTTGGACTGGGCATATTGAGCAGCTTTCCAGACCAAATGGCTGGCGATGCCCTGTCTGCGGTAGTCGGGGTGGACTCCAACTGCCTGATAGCGGGCCAAATCGCTCGAGAAGAAAATTCCTAGACTGCCCAATAGTTGGGCTTGTGTTGGGGCAGTATTTCGTTTGCCAAACAGGGCCAAACCTTTGTGAACAGGCTCGAGGGGTGGTTTGATAAAGGCTCCAAACCAAGCGCCAAGGCTGAGTTCGGTGAGGCTGCGGTAATTTTTCAGCTTTGCCAACATATAGATTTTGTACGCCTCGAGTTCGTGTTGGGGTTCGCGCAGCAGCAGCTCGAGTTCAAAGAGTTGCTGCCACTCTTGGTCATTTTTCAGTGGGCGTATTTCCAGCTCGAGCGCAGTGGGCGCGGGGTTTTGCAGTTCGCCCAATTGCAACACGCTCGAGTGATCCAGCACAAAGCCCGCCGTGGTAAATTCTTCGATGTGGCCCAGTTCGGAAGCATCCCAACCAAACAGCACATGTTTAGCCTCTGGGAATGCCGCTGCAAATTGTTTTTGCCACCCCTCGAGGTCGCCATTTTTGGGCGCATCCTCTTGCAACACAAAGTTTCCCCAATAATAACCAGGATTATTTGGAGTTTGAATGACCGAATAGCTTCCAAGATCCGTTAGAATGCCACTCCAACGCGCCAACATTAAATCCGTTCTCCAGCCGAGTGATTTTACCTGCATATTCAAGAGTTTAGACCAGCTCAACCCATGCTCGCTTTACAATCCCCAAACCCTA
>JANYFS010000547.1 GCA_025359705.1 Deinococcales bacterium
AAAGTACCTAGCTCACCATAAGCCATCCCTAAGCCATTTACGGTATACCAAAAAACCGCTCGAGATCTATACTAACCGAGGTTAAAAACAACCCCAACATAGATATGCTCGAGAACGCATGATCGGAGGTGATCTTTTCTACAGAATATAACCTGCTTGAACTTTACTTGTCTGCTCGAGCAACATGGGTTTCCTTTTGAATTTTGCACCTGCAAGCACTTTGAATTTGCCTGAGTATCTATTTTGGGCTGCAATTTATTTCTTTCTCAAAAACCATCACTCCAGATTTTACCTTTCTTCGCAATCCTTCTTAAATGCAGTCCAAATACTTTCCGCCTTTATTTATGGGCATATCATAAGCATACGCCGTTCATGTTCCTTTGCTGTTGGCGCAAAACCCATACCCGCACATCCGAAGTGTTTCAAAAGGTCATCCTCGTTGCTCGAGTGGAGGTTTTTTATGTCTGCCAAAAATATTAAAGCACTTAACGATAACCCAACAAAATCTAGTCCTATTCAGCTTATTTTTCGCAAAAACCAGCTTTTCCAAGTCTTGCTCGAGGGCCAAAAACCCCGCTCGAGTTTGCTCGATCATTTTTTTTCGGAATCACTCATAACAGTAGAAATCACAAATAGTACCCTGTTTGTATCTGAATATTGGACACGCCATTTGGATTTTTCCCGCCCCTTGGTACAACAGTATTTTCAAAAAGTACACAGCACTGATCATGAATGTGTTGTGTTGCGCTCGAGTGAGCGGGTTTTGGCTTGCATTGCGCCGCAAAGCCAAAAAATTGTTTGGTTAGGCAGTGAAGATATACAGCTCGAGCGGTATTCTTGCCAAAAACCCCTAGCACTCGAGCCAAATCATCCGCTGTTTCATCCCAAAAACCTCGAGCGGTTGGGGGATCAGGTGTTTTTGGCGGAGGGCAAAGAGAGGCATTTGGCTTTGGTAGTGCGTGGCCTCGAGGTTTTGGCGGTGTTGCAACCGCTCGAGCGCCAAATTTTTTGGGCGGGTGGGCAACCGATTCAGCTTGTGCATTTCCCTTTGCACCAATCGCTACCGCTGGAGTGGCAAGCCCGTTTGCCGCTGCATTTGCGCTCGAGCTTTGGGCATACCATTTTGAGCAGTACCCAAATGGCCTGGCTGATGCACAGCTCGAGGGTGGTGCAGGTGTTTCATCCGCTAGAGTCGGTGATGCTGTTAAGCAGTCTTGCCAGCCAGCTCGAGGTGATGGAGACCGCGCAGGGCTTTGAATTGCCCAGCCACCACCCGCTCGAGCTGCCGCACAACCAAGACATGCTCAAACACAACCTGACTGTGGTTCGCACTTTACCCCTAGAGTACGCCTTGGTGGAGGTGAGCGGGGCGTTGCAGGCGCTGCTTTCCCCCTCGAGCAAGCGGTATTTTTACAGCGCTTTGGGCATTCAAACCAAAATCTGCAACCTGTATCACGCCCTTGGCTCGGTTTGGCAAGAGCGAATCTTGAACGAGCAACCGCTGTGGGAAAGCTCTTTTGTGGCCCAGCAAACCGACAGCGACCACGTTACGGTGATCCTCGAGCGGGAAACCCCCCGCGAAATCATCGAACCCGACCAGACGGTTTGGTTGTGGAATATCTGTCCAGAACGGCGGCTCGAGGGGTTAGACATTACCCAAGGTGTGACTCTGGCCCCAAAACATCCCCTGCTGTACAAACTGAACAAGGTTTTGCTCGAGCGGTATTTTTTGGATGTGGAACCCAGCGGTGAAATGGTGGCCTTGGTTTATCAAAATGGGCAGCTTGTGGAGGTCTTGCCTCCCACCCAGCGCAAGCTGTACTGGAAAGGCAAACGTGAGATGCAGTGCGAATACCTCGATCCCTTTCAACCCGTGGGCGAGGTATTGCGTTTGGCACTCGAGCCGCAACAGCACAGCGAATTCCAAACCCTCGAGTGTGGCGCAGACGAGTCTGTGCTGGTTTGGCGCGGTGAAAAACTGCTGAAGGTGATTCCACCGCTGCACCGTGCGATGTACCTTTCCCACCTCGAGCTGCGGTTCGAGCGCATCGACACTCGAGCGGGCCATTCCATCCCCAAAAACCACCCACTGCTGCACCGCCACAACGTTCCCACCTTCAAAAACCTAACCGCGATCCAAACCGACGAAACCCATTTTGCTGTGGTCTACCGCCAAGGTGAAATCTTTGAAATCCTAGCCCCGCTCGAGCTGCGAATCTACGCCGCAGGTTTGGAAGTACGCGCCGACCAACACTCGGTTTTTGCCAGTCTACCCGCCTTTGTGCAAGAAAAACTCGAGGCCAACCCCGTTCTGGCCCACCTGTTCCAAAAAATGGATCTACCCGTAGGCCAAGTCGGGGTGGTTTCTCACCTCAAGCGCCCCATTGCCTTCCTGCAACCTGCCAGCCACTCGTGGTTTTGGAGTGGGCTTGGGAACAGCGGCTTCACTCTCGAGCAATACCCACTGGAGCAACCCATCCCCAAAACGGTTTCACAAACCCTCGAGCGAAATTTGGGTATAGCCCACAGCGGCATGGTCTGTTTTGAACTCGAGCCAGGCCAAGTGGGAATGCTGCTCGAGCAGGGAACTTTACTGGAGGTTTTACCCGCTGGAGCGCACTTCTTTTGGGCCTTTCGCAGTGGCCTCAAATGCCTTCCTGTAGATTTGCGTTTGCAAACCCTTACTCTCGAGGGCAAATCCGTCCTCAGCAAAGATAAAGTGGCCCTCGAGCTGGGCTGGGTGCTGCATTACCGCATTCTGGACGCGGTAAAAACCTTTGAACACCTCGGCAACTTGACGACTCTGCTCGAGCAAGAAAGCCGTTTGCTGCTGCTGCAAGAAATCAGCGTTTTGACTTTGGATGAAGTGCTAAACGAACAAAAACCCCTCGAGGGCCGAATCTTGGCCCAGCTCCAAAGCCGTTTGGAACCCTTGGGAATTCGGCTCGAGCGCTTTGGGGTGCAGCAGATCCAGCTTCCCACCGAAATCCGCAGCATCCTGCTGGAGTTGGTGCAGGCCGAGAAGCAAACCCAGATCAACACCCTGCGCCGCCGCGACGAAACCGCCACCAACCGCAGCCTGTTCAACACCGCCAAGCTGATGGAAGAAAACCCCACCGCCCTGCGGATTCGTGAACTCGAGGCGCTCGAGCGTATTGCGCCCAGCATTGGAACCCTGCATGTGAGCGGCGGCCTCGAGGGGGTTTTGCGGGAATTGGTGGGGGGAAGTAGCTAGGCTCGAGGGGAATCCGTTTGGGAAAGGAAAGATAAAAGATAACCCCCTGACATAATATCTTATTGGATTATGCTAAAATTACCATGTTTTTACGCAAATAAATAACGCAGCACAAGGAGATCCCTGATGGCCCGAACCAGCACCTATCTCA
>JANYFS010000310.1 GCA_025359705.1 Deinococcales bacterium
TTGTGGACGGTAGTTGGTAACGGATTGGGTCGCCGTAATGATGACGGCGAAGTTACCCACGGAATGCCCGAACTTGCCCCCCTAATGGATGGCGACATCATCGCCTACGGGGGTAGCTTTCATGAATCTGGGGTGGCAGTATTGCGCCCCTACAAGGTCTAATCGTCCGCCCCTACGGGTGTCTTTCCCGACCTGAACAAGTCTAAAAACTGGTCAAAGGGGTGAATGTGGCCCATAAAAAGCCTTTTATGTCCCTCGAGGAATTCGCCGCACTGTTAAAAAGGTTCGGGGAATTTGAAATGCGGATCAGTGATAAGGAGGAGCTTTTTACCCTTATCGCTAAAAAGTTAGGTGAAGTGCGGGGGTTCACCTACATGTCGAGGGAAAAGTCCAAGGAGATTGCTGTGCGGATCTCCGAGCTGGATTTTCTCTACCGAAACGGTAGGCGAGTCCAAGCCGAAGAGGGGATTTCCTTCCTCTGTGGGTATCTCGATGGGTGGATCAAGGTACACCTTGATCTGGCATCCAAGCTCTGAGTAATTTACCCCCTGTGTGTTTAGGCGGGGGGTATACGAGTCTTGACTCCGCAGAGTCAACTTAATTTGGTATAAGTTACGTCATTCGTTATCTCTCTTTCGCAGACCTGAGTAGGTCACAAAACTGCTCGAGGGGTAAGAATGCCAAAGCGGGAAATAGGCGAATGGACAACAAGCCCAGACGGAACTCAGACTGCGCGGTTACGCGCTCCACTTTTGAAACGTGTTTTTTCGGTGACACTCTATCCTCGAACGTATTGCTCGCTCGAGGACGTACCTAGGTACGTCGCTGACAGAGAAGATCACTTCAAAAAGTATCACCGATCCCACTCCTTCTCGATCAAGGGCGAGATGAGCGGGTTGGTGTTCGATACGGATAGCGACCCAGATGGCACTCTTGCTGTCTGGAATGAGTTGCAAAAATACTACTAAGGAGCAAGACAATGCAAAACCACACCCCAGTTCCCCTGACTTTTGGGGAGCTTTTTTCTTGGTGCGCCGCTCGAGGGGGAGAGTTTCTCGAGATCGGCGCAAATACTTTCCGCTTTCTTGTGGCTGATTCCACCTATCTTTGGGTGGATGGAGCGGCCTACCGCCTATGAGGAGGGTGTTAATTTTCAACCCTTCGCAGATCACCCCGGCAGATTTTCGGCCTATCAGCCTCACCAGCGCGGACTTGACCACCATCCTGATGAGGGATGAGGGTGAGCATAACCGCGCTGTTCCTCACAACCACTGGGGGGTACGCTTTATCATCTGGTACGTGTCTGGGAAAATCTACGTCTCCACTCTTGGGGGGCAGGTCTACACCTGCAATCAGTCTCCGTACACCGAAGGACAGATCTCCCAAGTGGGGGAATTCCTCTCTAAAGAGGGGGAGGAGCAAGTATGGCTAAACTGATGACCACCGGAAAGGGGCGGCCCCCATCTGTACGGGAGACCACTCCCCCTATCAACTTCAACGCATGGCTTACTACCCGCATGACCGAGATGCGGATTGAAAATAAAGGGAGAACCGCATGACCACCCGCAATACACCTCTCTTGTCCTCCAATCACTTTGACCCCTATGGACATATTTACTCTCCGTCTTCGTGGCGGGGGATCCATAGGGGGGATGGTAGGGGATATACAGCCCCCACACGCATTTCGGCCCCTGCGTTATGGGCCTCGTACCTCATGTGCGGGGATGATTCCCTGTTTGATGATCGTCCTGAAGAGAGGGCGAGAATTGAGGACTGGCTCCAAATCGTCAGGGGGGAGGGAGAGTTAGTAGGTTGTTCCAATCATAATTTCTATGGTTTGTACTCGTGGAAGTCGGTGGGGCATCGGGAAAAGATTTATACCGATCTCCTCGAGTACCACTTCAGAGAGGGAAAAGCATGAGCATGACACCCACAGTACATTTGGCCCGATTTGATCGGGTACGGCCCCTCTTTGTGGAAGGTAGCCCCATTCGCAAACTGCTTGATCAAGCAGTGCGGGGGTACTTTACCCTCGAGGTTCTTTCCGTTGGTTCAAATTGGGCCTCGGTTGCAGAGATTAGAGCCAAGCAGGTGCTTTGGCTCGAGCGGTGCGAAGCGACACTTCGCCAAGCATTCGATTACTCAATCCCTTAAGGATGGAATTTATGAAACTTACCACCATTTGGGGCAATCAAACGATTGCTAGTCTACAGAGCTACGTCAATCGCTTCCCCGCTGTTGCGGGGGCAATCGCAGTAAATCATAACGGTGTGTGTTACACCATGTGGCGCGTAAATGGGATCTACTACGTGTCCACAGTTAATGGTGATCTCTTTCGTCTCGTCGGGCAGCTCCCCGTTGCACGTTCTCATCT
>JANYFS010000328.1 GCA_025359705.1 Deinococcales bacterium
GCTATCCTCGCACCCTTGCGCCCCACTGATCCCCGCCCCATAAATCCGCAAACCCACGTTCAGGTTGGGGTCTGCGGGCAATTGGCTGATAAAGTTGCTCAGCACCGTTTTGGCAACGGTAATGCGGCTCGAGCCATCAGGCAATTTGCTATACATGCTGCCCGAGGCATCCAAAATGAGTTGGATATAGGTGCGGGTAGTTTGGGCTTGGGCGGTTTGCAGACTGAACACCAGCCCCAAACTTAGACCAGTGGTAATCAGGGTTTTTAAGTTCATCAAAAGCCTCCTCGAGCGCACCAAATATACAAAACCGTTTGGGTTTTTTGCAGTCTAACACTCGAGGATTAAAATTTTGGTAGGTTGTGGGTTGAAGGGATTGGCTCGAGGGGAGTTGCCCAGCTCCTTTCTCTTTTTTGCTAATTTGCCCGCGTTTACCGCTAAATATTAATAAGTACATAATCAATTAATAAGCGACATAAATAAAATTACTTTATTCAAACAAATAATTCATTATTTGGATTTTTCCAATCCCGCGTATAGATATACAAATAATGGAATAAAAAGTAAAGTATGAATAATCATGGGCAGGCTTTCATGTTCATCAATACCACAACCGCTAGATATGAATTGAAAGCACATTGCGTTTGGTGTCAAGTTTAAAAAGATAAATATAGTAAGTGGGAGATCTATGTATAAAGCCCTCTTTCTGTTAAAATACGAGTAGATTAGCACTAAATTTAGAAATAATTGTTCAATAAATGTAACTCTAAATTTAACTTCGGATATGTAATTATAATTATACTCAAGAAAAATAAAATATACCACAATAAGAATGTGTCCTAAAAAATTAAAACGAGGATTTAGCAAACAAAGAGATCCAAACAAAACGGCAATAATAATTGCTGCGATACATAAATATAATTGAATTTCAATGTCTTGCATGTAGATACCTCGTATCACCACAGTATACAAAACCCTCGAGCGTCCAGATGAAGAACAGATGAAGCACTTTTTTCTGTCTCGAGTGCAACTTGGGCAACCTTCCCAACCCCTCGAGCGTATTACCGAGCATGAACAACCAAACTCGAGTCTTAACTGGCTTTTTGCTTTTGGCAGGCGTACTTCTCCCCTCGAGCGGCGCAGCGGTGGTCACTCCGCCCCGCATTCGCCCGCCCAATATCATTGTGGCCCCATTGCAAGCCAAAGAGCGCCCGCTCGAGCTGAGAAAGGTCGCCATTCACGCCGATATTGCGGGCGGTTTTGCCCAAACCGAAATCGAACTCAGCTTCTATAATCCCAATAACCGCGTGCTGGAAGGCAGCCTGGATTTCCCACTGCAAGACGGGCAAAGTGTTACGGGTTTTGCCCTGAATTTTGGAGATTACTGGCGCGAGGCGGTTCCTGTAGAAAAGGCCAAAGGACAGCAGATCTTTGAAGATACCATTCGCACCAAAGTAGATCCCGCCCTGCTCGAGCAAACCCAAGGCAACAATTATAAATTGCGGGTTTACCCCATTCCTGCCCAAAATTACCGCAAAGTTCGCCTGACCATCAGCGAAAAACTCACCTCGAGCGGAGCTAATAACATTTACCGCTTGCCCTTGCTCTATCCCGATTTGGCTAAACTGCTGATTGATATTCAGATTGATAACCAAAATGCCGCTATCCTTAAGGGGATCAAGGGGCTAGAAGATCTCAAACTGACTCAAAAGGATAAAAATACCCAAAGCATTCAGCTCGAGCGCACAAATCTCGATGCGCTAGGTGACATCGAAATCAGTTTGCCCGACACTACTAAATTTCAAAGTTTTTCGCAAAATTTAGGTGGACAAACCTATTTTATGACCCAAATTGCCAAACCGATGGTCAAAGCCCAGCCTCGAGCAGTGAAAAGCATGGAGCTGCTATGGGATAGCTCGCTTTCGGGGCTACAGCGCAAAACTGATAAAGAACTCGAGCTGTTAAAGTTTTATTTTCAACAAAACCCCAATCTCGAGGTCAGATTACAGCGTTTTAGCAATACTTTGGACAAGCCGATCATTTTTAAAATTCAAAACGGCGATTGGAGCAAACTGCGTGCCGAACTCGAGCGCACGGTTTACGATGGCGGAACCAATTTTAACTTTTTGGACTGCGAAAGCAAAGGGAAATGTATCCCCTCGAGCGAACGACTTTTATTCACCGATGGCTTGGACAATATGACTTTGGATCGCTTGAACAAATCCAGTGTGCCGCTGTATGTGATTGCCTCGAGCATTCAAAATGATCCTGCAAAATTAAAATATATGGCAAAAGGCACAGGTGGAGCTTTGATTGTATTGGCGGGAAATACGGCGCAAAATGCCGCTAAAATATTGAATAGTCCCGTAATTGCCTTAGAAAACCTGCGGGCCACAGGTGCAAAGCGCTTGGTGGTACAAGAAGACCAAGATCATTGGTATGTGGCAGGAATCCGCACCGCGCCTGGTGTTCAGCTTCAGTACCGTATCTTGGGTTCGGAACAGACCCTCGAGCCTGTTTTGGACAACTCGAGCGAATTGGTGGCGGGCTTGTGGGCGGCTTGGAGCGTGCAAGATTTGCAGGGCGAGGCGGATTTGAACCAAGGGGAAATTCGCCGTTTGGGAAATGCTTTTAGGCTGGTCACACCCGAAACCTCCTTGATTGTTTTGGATACCGCCCAAGATTATTTGCGCTATAATTTGCAACCTCCCGCCGATCTGAAGGCCGAATATGAGCAGTTGTTTAAGACCCAAAATGCCCTCGAGCAAAGGCAAAAACAAGATCACGTATCTGTGGTGCGGCAAATGCTCGAGCGCTATGAAGCGTGGTGGAAAACCGATTTTCCCAAAGGTGCTATGCAGGGAATGGAAAAAGATAAAAAAGAAGCCTCGAGCAATGGGGTTATGGCGGATCAGGTGGCAAGACCTACGACTGCACAGCCTCCTGCTTCCCCAATGGTTGCTAGTGAATCTAGCCGTGCAAGTTCGACGGACTCTCCAGCAGCGAAAATGGCGGGCGGTGCACCTAGCGATAGCGAAACGGGTTCCTCGAGCGTGGTCAGCATTCAGCTCAAAAAGTGGACTTCGGACGCGCCCTACATTGCGCGGATGCAAAAGGCCAAAAAGCAAGACCTATACCGCATCTATCTGGACGAGCGCCCCAGTTATTTGCAAAGTACCGCTTTTTTCTTGGATGTGGCGGATTATTTGTTCGACCAAGGGCAAACCGATTTGGGCCTGCGGGTACTCAGCAACCTCTCCGAACTCGAGCTGGAAAACCGCGCGGTGCTGCGGATTTTGGCCTATCGCTATTTGCAAGCCAAACACCCCGACTTGGCGGTGCATATTTTCGAGCAGGTGGAAAAACTGGCCCCCACCGAACCGCAAAGCTACCGCGATTTGGGTCTAGCCTACGCCCAAGCGGGCCGCAAACAACTGGCCCTCGAGACGCTGTACAAAGTGGTGGAGCGCACTTGGGACGGGC
>JANYFS010000336.1 GCA_025359705.1 Deinococcales bacterium
TGATGACGTGATACTTCCAGAAGGCGGCACTTGTTCATCGCTCACATCTTATTCGATCTCTCCTATATCCGTGGGATCCTTGTTGTTAACTCCATCGCCGATGCTCAATCGCTCGTCTTTGAGTGCATCCAGTGTTCTTGATGCGTGTGGTTGCTCTGATCTCGCTCCCACGCCCTTGCATCTGTCATCATCTTCAGCCTCTGACTCTCGTACTCCACGTATCCGAGACAAGAACAAAACTGCTGGTCCCCCTGTTGTGCTTGCCTCCTGTACTTCTAACGCGCCAACGCAAGTTTTAACGCAGGTTTCCTCTTTATCACCTACTCAGCCTGATGTGAGCACACCGCCAAGAGTACTCCACGAAGAAAACAAGCATGAACGATCTCCCACGCCACCAGGTTTGAATCGTCTTCTTGGCTTCTTGCCTGAGCGCAAAGAACCTCTGCTTTCGTTGCCGATTCTTGCATGTAGTGTTTCAGAAAATGTTGATGATCTGAGCAAGCTGCTTCCAGATTGGTTTTTAGATACTTCTGCTGTTTTGAATTTCGAACCTACCAAAGATCATGTGACCACTGTCATAACTGAAATTCATCAAAAAGCAGGTTTTCTGCGAGGTTTGCCGCCACTTGAACTCTGGCGCTGGTCACAAAAGAAGAGATGGGAGAAGGCAACCAAAGAATTCGTTCCTTATTTTAAAAAAGCTATTCTCACGAATACGAATTCTGTTGATTTTCTCAAGCTCTGCCTTCGCTTACTGGAACTGCCCGCTCTCGCTTTGCAACAAGTCCAACCCGAACACAAAGGTTTGTCAGAAGGAAAGGCGGCACTTGATTCAAAACTTCGCAAAGTAGAGTCATTAACTTTGCAGGATCGGTTGCATGCAGCAAGCAAGATTCTGTTCTCTCATGGTTTGGCTCAACCCACCGATGGACTTTTCGATCGTTTGCAAGCGCTGCATCCTGTTGTAAAGGAGCCCATCCCCGATTTATTCACCGGTGAAGAACAATTCAGTTTGTCTCCCGAGAGAACTTTCAAAGCTCTTTACAAGCAGTGCAAAGAGGAGTGGCATTCTCCTGATCCTTATGGCTGGAACACTTCGCTTTTATATCTGGTGCGCAATGTATCACATCCGCCAGACACTTCGTTTTTCACATTGTTTTGCACTTTAGTTTCCAAGCTCGTAGCTGCTGACGTGTCAGACTTAGTCGCCTTTGCTCTTTCAAGTGGCTCCATCATTGGTCTCAACAAAGACGATGCTGAAACCCAAGCCACCAGATTGGCTCAAGGGCTCGAGTCTCGCGAACGTCCTATCAATCAGGGCTCGCTTTTTCTTAAACTTGCTTTCGATCTCGCGCTGCATTCGCCCGCTGCTCAAGAAGCAGCCAAAGCTCTGCGCCCTATTCAACAAGGTGTTGGTGCTCCACGTGGCATGGAAGTAATCGCTCATGTATGCAGCGCACTTTATGAACAAGGTTTTGCCATTCTCAAAATGGATGCGACAAATGGTTTTCAAGAAATCAAGCGAGCTAGTTTGCATCGTGCGGTTTTACGACGCTGTCCTTCGCTGCTCTCATTATTTAAAAAATATTACACCAAAGAATCCATATGTTTCTTTGATATGGAGAGCGAAGTTCGTCGATTACAAGCGTATGAGGGTGCAAGGATCGGCTGTAAGTTGAGCAGTTTTGGCTTCGCTCTAACTGTTCAAGATTTGTACGAAAAAGTCGCACTGGACCTATCACGTGCGCGGGACGGATCTTGCATCAAAGCAGCTACTGATGATGTTCTTATTGTTGTTAAGGCCGCAACCGAAAAGGAATTGGGCGCAAAAGTGACGAATGCTGTTCAAATAGCGAAGAAAGGTGCCGCAAAAGTTGGGCTTTCGTTTGAAAACAGCAAAGCGCTCTTACTTTTACCAAAGGATATGCTTCCGACACGTACGGATTTTTTCCCGGCAGGTATTGGCCTGCGTTCAAACACTTTTGAGGACATCAAACTGCGTGGCATGGAAATTGTTGGCGCACCTGTTGGAGCCACAGACTTTTGTTCTGCCTTTATCAACTCCACTCTTGGCAAGATGCTGCAGCACAGCGAATCTCTACTCAAGTTACACCCACAATCCGCAACCAAGCTACTTCGAGATTGCGTGTGTGCTGCACCCGCGTATCTTGCGCAAGTGTGTCACCCCAACTTGACCAAAGGACCGTTGGCCACTTTCGATGATTCAGTGTGGAAATTATGGTTGCGCATTTTAGGGGGGACCGGTGGTGATGAACTTGCTGCTTGTTCGTCGGTTGTTGAGAGGGCACGCGCGAAAGCTTTCCTCCCCTCCCGCTATGATGGTGCTGGTTTTCGTTCGTGGGAAATGACCGCAGCTTACGCGTGGTTTTGTTCTGTTGCATCGTGTACCGGTCTCAGAGATCCGAATTTTGAGTTCGCTCGACGCTCGCTAAAGAAAACGAGTGAAGATGCTTATCACTTTGCTTTGGAAGCGCTGGGTGGTCCATCTTACCTCGAGACAAGCAAATTCGAGCTTATTCCTATTGGCGAGCCTGATGTTCTCAGCAACTCTACCTTCTACAAGGACCTCTTTGAAGAAGATCCAAAGTGCAAGTTGCAAAAAGAGTTTACCGACACTGCTGCCAATGAATCCTTCAAGTCCTTCCAGAAGCTAGCTGTATCTCATCACGCGGATGACAGTGATAAGATTGCGGTACGTTCAAGCAATCCCCCTGGAGTCTCAATTCTATCAAGCCTGTTTACGGCGAAACTTACCCAGAAAGACACTCGTCTTACGAAGACTGAGTTCACCATTGCTGCACGACAATATGTCATGTTGCCTCCTTTAAAAAACAATATTGGTGAACTTGTCGAACGCAAGTGTGGATGTGAAATTCAAAAGTGTGCGAATTCGATGTGCAAGAACAAGGAGACCAAGCTAGATGCAGCTGGAAATCATGGCCTTATTTGTCACCCTGGAGTCAAAGCTATGAGAGCCACGTTACTCGAGAAAGCTCTCGAAAAAAGTTTCCGCCGTGCTGGTGGCAATCCAACGCGACAACCTTCAACTTATTCTCTTCTTGGTGGACACTTCACGAAAGAAGATTTGTCGTGTTTGTTTCCTGGAAGGTTGAATCAAGCGCAAGCAGTTGAACGTAAAAAGCTTGCTATGCAATACCTCGATATTATTTCCAAGATTCCTCGTGGTCACGTGCGTAATGCAGAGCTCGGTATGTTGCGCGAAACTTTTCCTGCACCTGTTGTTGCTCGTGAAGATGACAACAATGGCACGATTCGTTTTGATATGAAGTTTCCCATGGTCACGCCACTTGATGACCCTCGAGAGGTGTGGTTTGACCACGCGATTGTGCAAGAGACTGCTCCGACATATGCTGATGCGACATGGAGATTTCTGGAAGAGGAAATTACAAATCTGCCTGAGGATGGTCCTGCTTTTCACAAAGCGAAAGGTATGAAAGTATTGCGGTATGCGGCATTGATTTCTGTGGTCAAGCGACTTGTCGAAGACCGCAAATTGAACTTTCAGCCAACTTTTTTGTTTCCTGTGCTTTCATCCCTGGGAATCATGAATGCCGACATGAAGGAATTGATGAAAGTAATTGTTCAACGCTTCAAAGATCATCAACGTCATCAGCCTCCCAGCAATGAAGGAATTGCTGCAAATGTGTTGAAGGGGCGCTTTAAGGTTCAACTCAAAAATGCTGTTTGTTTCGCACTGATTCGTGGCAATGCTTTATCGCTAAGTAATCAAGGCATTGATGGTGGTGTAAGGACACCGCCATAGACGGTTTTGTAATGACACTGGCTATGTGTGTGCGTCGTGCAAGTTTGTTGACTTTGCAGTCTGAACTCTCAGCTGATTGATGAAAGAGAGAGAGAGAGAGAGCTGATTGATGATAGAGAGAGAGAGAGAGACAGAGGGAGAGAGAGAGGGGCGCTTTAAGGTTCAACTCAAAAATGCTGTTTGTTTCGCACTGATTCGTGGCAATGCTTTATCGCT
>JANYFS010000347.1 GCA_025359705.1 Deinococcales bacterium
GGATGCGGAGGGGGTGGATTGTGTCATATTTGGAAAAGTTTATCACTCGAGGGTGAAGACTGGGGGCGGGACTCGAGGGTAAGAGAGTGAGAGGGTAAGAAAAAGATTGCATGACTCGAGGGTTTTATTCTTTTTCTCGCCCTCCCGTTTTCTCGCGCTCAATCCCTACTCCTCGAGCCAGACCTCATCCCCCTCGAGCCAAACCCGATACAGCCGCACTGCTTTGAAGGCGGGAGCAGTGGCTTTTCCCGTTGCCAGTTCCAAGGTGGCCCCGTGTGCCAAACAGGTGATTTTCCCGTCGCAGACGGGGCCACCCTCGAGGGCCACCGAACCGTGAGTACACATATTGCGAAGTGCGTACAAGGTTCCGCCGTCGTTGATGATTAAGACACTTTGCCGCCCTACCCGCACCGTTTTTTGGCCTCCAACGGGGATTTCCGAAAGGTTTCCGACGTGTATCTTCATAGTTTGATTCCGTAATCTTGGGCAATCACTCGAGCGGTCATTTTGGCGGACATCATCACGCTGGGGGTTCCTGCGCCTGGTTGGGTGCTGGCTCCCACAAAATACAGATTTTTGATGTCTTCGCTGCGGTTGTGCGGGCGGAAAAAGGCAGACTGGGCCAAAATCGGTTCCACCCCAAAGGCATTTCCCAAATGGCTCGAGAGGGTGTCTTCAAAATAATCTGGGGTGATGAAATGGCTGTAGGTCAGGCGCTGCCGCAGATCGGGCAAATAACCGCGCCCCTCGAGGAATTTAAAGATGCGCTGCACAAAATCCTCGCCAATGTAGCTCCAATCTAGTTTGGCACCTTTATGTGGCACAGGGATCAGGGTGTAGGCCGCGTGGTGGCCTGGAGGCGCAAGGCTGGGGTCGGTCAGGGTGGGCAGGTGCAGGTACTGCGAAAAGTCTCGAGCTAGGGCTTTTTTGTGGAAAATATCACCCAAAAGCCCCTCGTAGCGTGGCCCCAAAATGATGTTGTGGTGGCGCAATTTCTCTGCCTCGAGGCCGTTGGCTTTGAAGCCAAAATAAATCACCACGAGTGACATGGATTGCCGCGCCAGCTTCACTCGAGTGTCTGAATTGATCCTACGGTGTTTCGGTTCGATCAATTTGAGGTAGGTGTTGGCCCAATCACCGTTTGAAGCGACTAAATCCGCCCCCTGCTGTTCATTATTTGCCAAAGTTATGCCCGTGGCAGTGCCGTTTTTGACTTCAATTTTTTGTACTGCCGCGTTGTAACGAATGGTTCCGCCCATTTCTTCAAATTTGCGAACAAAGCCGTCCACCAAAGCGCCCGTGCCACCGAGGGCAAAATGAATGCCCCAGGTTTTTTCCACAAAATGGATCATGGCATAAATTGCAGGAACCGCCAGCGGGTTTCCACCCACCAGCAGGGTCTCGAAGCTGAAGACTTGGCGCAATTTGTCCGACTTGAAATATTTGGAGGTGAAGCTGAACAGCGAGCGCACCGCGTCCAGTTTTAGTAGATCGGGAACCACTTTCAGCATGGTGGTGACATCGCCGAAATAGGTGTAACCCAGCTCAAGGAAGCCGCGTTCAAAAATGGCTTTGGCATCGTGGTGGAAGCGCTCGTAGCCCTCGAGGTCTTGGGGGGCCAGCATCCCAATTTGGCGACGGGTGTTTTCGGGATCGCCGTCGTAGTCAAAAAAAGTGCCATCGTCAAAATAGATGCGGTAGAAGGGCAGAATTGGCACGATCTGCACATACCTCGAGGTGTTGGGGCCGCCGCTGATGCCCGTTAAGGGGCGCTTGGTTTCTAACACACTTTGGGGGAAATCGGGCAGGCTTAAATTGGAAGTACCAGGCTCGAGGGAAAAAAGCTCCTCGATAAAGTGTGGCACGGTAATCACGGTTGGTCCCATATCGAAGGTGTAGCCCTGTGCTTTATGAACCAAGGCGCGGCCCCCTGGGGCGTGCAATTTCTCGAGGATGGTGGTTTGAAAGCCCAGACTTTGCAGGCGCAGCCCCAAGGACAGCCCCCCCATGCCCGAACCGATGATGATGGCGGTTTTCTGCTTCATTCTTTCTAGCATAGCCGCAGGTACCAGATATTTTGAGGGCTTTTCGGTACAGATTCAAATTCACGCTCTGGGGTGTGTCCTGAAATTGGGGCAGGAGTAAGATGGTGATATGGAACACACCCCTGAAATTGCTAGCCCTGAAATCTTGAAACTCCTTACCTCCCTACGCGAAGCGTCTCAGAAAGCGAAAAGCTACCGTGAACTCGAACTGGTCATTCATGAACATACTCAAATCATTGCTAGGTCACAATTCAATGAACAGGCTCTTTTGTTGGAAGACCGTTTGGAGCAAGATCAAAAAAAAATTGCCCCCACTGCCACAAATCCCTAAAACTAAACCGCAAGAAAACTGTGTCACTAACCTGCATCTGGGACGGTGAAATTTTGATTCGCCGAGGTCGGTATCGCTGTAGAAAGTGTGATTATTCCATTCAAAGTTATATCGATCCCGATTTAGATGAATCAGGTCTCCTTCCTCTGACTCTTGAACGCAGTTTGGATGTTGCCAAAATGATACCTTACCGCCAAGCCTGTGATTTAATTGAGCGCTGGGGTCTTAAAATCAGTAAAACCAAATTGGCGCAACTGGATGAAAAGTTTAATGTCATTCAAGCCAAAGAAGGGTTCAAAACTTTGGAAGTATTATCCGATAAACCATTACCCCAGCGCTTGGCTCAAAAAGGTTCTCCAAATATACGGTTGGATGGTTTAAAACCACCGAGAGCGCAACCTCGAGCTTGGGTTATTGAAGTGGATGGCAAGTTTGTACCCATTTGCACCGAGAAAAATTATGTATACAAAGAAGCTAAAACCGCTATTTTATACAAAATGAACTGTCCTGGTGAACGTTTTTATTTCAGCACCCTCGAGCTAGTGGATAATTTTTCGATTGGAGTACATGGCCTGTTAAGACATGCAGGGGTATGCCAAGGGGATTTTTTAATTGGGATCAGTGATGGGGCTAAGTGGATCGAAGGGTTATTTGGGTATTTGGGAGTACATAAGCACATCTTGGATGTATATCACGCAAGCACGTATCTTGAGACTGTTATGAAAGGCATGGAGTGGGATGAGGATCGGCGAGCGAAAGAACGAAGGTTAGTGTTAGGTGGCAAAATAAACATACAGAAATGGATCAACCTCAATTTACCTGATACAAAATTTAAGGATGATGATGTTGAGCGGGCAGCACGATATTTGCGAAATCAAAGCCTAATGGGACATACGGATTATCCTGAATTTAGGGCTAAAGGATACGAGGTCATCGGGTCTGGACAAATTGAAGGGGCTAACAAGTCTGTCATTGGAGCAAGGTTAAATGTAGGTGGAGCGCATTGGACAGAATTGGGGGCGAATGGAATGGTATTTGCTCGAGGAGACCGAGAAAGCGAACGACCCATTGTAAAATTTCATACTATTCGTCATATGGCGTTTGGACAAGCGGCTTGACCTTGCCCCAATTTCAGGACGCACCCCACGCTCTGCTTGTGCGCCCGCTGTCAGGTTTCTCGAGCTATGATAGAGCATAGAAAATCCACTCGAGCCATACTGCTCTATTCTCACCCGCAAGGAGTCCTATACATCATGAAGAAAATTGCGTTATTCCTGCTCTGCATGGGCCTCGCTGGAGCTGCCCCCGTCTCTTTTCGTGTGGCTACCGAGCTGAAACACGTCAATGTGGTGACGCTCGAGAGTGAAACCGATTTTGTGAACCTTGCCGCCGTGACCAACACCCTCGAGGGGAATTTCGTGTTGGATACCGTCGCCCGAACCCTCTCGGGCAAGTTGTGGCTGAGTGGGAAAGATCTGATGTCGGGTTCCCTCGAGCGGGATCAGCGCATGAGCGCCCCCGACTGGTTCGATTTTGGCAAAAACCCACAAATCAGTTACGAAATCACCCAAGCAACTGCGGCGGGCGGCAATGATTATCAGGTGCGGGGCAATTTTAAAATCCGCAATGTCACACGGGCCATCAACGCCACCCTGATGATCAAAACCGCAGCTACCAATGCTACCACCCAACAAAGTGGATTTAAAGGTGATAAAGTGGCTAGTTTTATCCTCAAATTTAAACTTCGTCTCTCCGACTTTGGAATTAAGATTCCTGAAGTGGAAAATGGCGAAGTAGCCAAAGAAATGGATGTTACCTTTAAAGGTGTGGCCTCTAATGGCGAAGTGGGCGGATACGATACAGGATATTGAGTAGATAGATCAATAAATAGATCTAAGGCAACCCCTCGAGCTGAGGAATTCGAAAGCCACCGTTGGCATCTGCCAATTGGCTCGAGTCTTCCGACCAAAACCACTCGAGGGGATAGTTTTGATTTTTTGGAGTAATTAAGTTGGCCTGAGTACAGCTCGAGTGGGTTTTTAGGGTACTGGCTACCTGCTCGAGCAGGCCATCTAGGGTGCTATAGTTGTTCCACTGTGCAGTGGGCAACACTAAGTTGGTGGAAAAATCCCGCACATCGCTAACCACTCCCGATTTAACCGTGACCCAAACATCGTTGGCAGGACGAAAGCCTAGTAATTGTAGGCGATAACGATAACCCGCCAGCTTTTGCAGTGACCAGCGGTCTTTAACCTCTTTTAAACGCCACTCGAGGCTGTTCCAATCGGGTGGAACATACTCAGTGATACAGGTATTGGCTTGATTGTAGGCCGCATCCAAAGGCCGAAAGCTAAAGTAATTGGTAGAACTACTACCATCTTGAATAGCAGGGTCTCTAGGGTAAGTAATCATAGATTTAATAAAATGGTATTTTGGATCATAGCTAATAGTGATACAGCTTTGTAAACCGTTTCCGCTGGCTACTTGGGTAAAATAGGTATTGGTACTGTTAAAATATTCATCAATATTGCTTGCCCAGTTCGAGAACTGTGAACCCTCAAGCACTTTTTCGCCCGTTAGCGCGTCTGTTTTGCTAAAAGTTGTACTATTTTTGATTGAGAGTTCAAAAAAAGAACTGGGTGCGGGGGAAGGTGAAATACCCATGCCCACACGGTAGCTCGAGATATTTTGTGCTTTCCACAAAGCACGCTCTTGCTCGAGCTGGGTTTTAAGTGCGCTAAAGTTGGGTTTGGCACATCTGGGATTGGTAAACAGATCGCCAATTTCACTACAACTGGACAACAAGCCTGCTACGGTAATCAAGATCATGGAACGCCACATAAGAGTCACCTCGAGGGAATAGGATGGAGGATCTATTTTTGCTAAGGAGTGTATGTGAAATCGACAACGTTCTCGAGTGGTTGTAAATATGTTTCGTATAAAGTGTCTGCTGCTGCGGATGCCGTATTTTGATAAGAATATGTCACTTTAGCTCGAGCAACATTCCAGCCTTTCGTAAACTTGTTTTGATCATTAACATGAGCAATTGTGCCAGATTTGCAATTAAAATCCCTCAGTGTAGATATATTTACACTTCTATCAACATATATTAAATGATTGAAATAGTCTATTCTTGCAGGCATACCAAATATTGATATGTTTTCTTGATTGTCTTGCATTGTAATATAATAAACTTTATTCCCCACATTATCTGAAATCACCTTCCCGCCTTTGAGGAAAAACTCACCAGCGTTTTTGTCGCTTATTTGATAACTATTTTTTGAATAGCTACAATTTTGTGTAAAACCGTTCGCAAAATTTTCAAATCTACTGTTCATTAATTGAAGCGATGCCTTCGATAAATCGGTCATGACAACATCAAATGTGCCATCTTCCTTGACTGATCCTTTAAGTTGTGATGGATTTTCGGGTTTTGGATTGAAAAGCGGAACTGTGAATACAACAGAACCCGTACCTTTGTCCCAACCTTTTATTTTTCCATGAAGTAAAAAGGATGTGGCTCCTGGAGGGTTATAAGGATTGGGGTCGTAGGAATTTGTACCTTGGCAAGAGACGAGTGCCAAACCCAACAAAGTAAGCGATAAAAAAGATTTCACTTCGTTATCATAAACGATTGCCGCAACCTTTTCCCCCTCGAGCCAAAAAACTGATCCAAAATGAGAAAAGGCTATTGCAAACCCACACAATAGCCTGTGAAGAATCACCTGAAAGAACCAGATTAAATCTCGAGCCAATCTCGAGCGAAGTTTTAGGCTTTGACTCCTGCCGCCTCGAGTTCTGCCGCTAGTTTTTCATAACCAGGGCGACCCATCAGAGCATAGGTCAATACTTTGCCCAATTCCACACCAGGCTGGTCGAAGGCATCGATGCCCAAAAGCTCGCCCACTACAGCGGTTTGCAACATCAAAGATTGCATCAGGTAGCCCAACTCTGGCCCCGAAATCCGCTCGAGTGTCCAGGTCATGCTGGGTTTGCGGGCTTCGCGCAGGGCGTTGGCAGTGGCTGCCAACTCTGCATTCATCAGTTGCCCAAAGGTTTTCCCCTCGAGATAGTTCATGTCGGGCTGGTCGGGTTCGGCGTTGGGGATTGCGGTGTTGTGGTCGGTGTGTAGCACCTTGATAAACACGGTCAGCTTGTCGTATGGCCCTTCGCGGTAAAGCTGGACTTGGCTGTGCTGATCGGTGGTTCCCACCGCTTTGATCGGGGTGGTGCCGGTGTGAACCTCGGCTCCCGATTTGTCCACCGCTTTGCCCAAAGACTCGGCCCAGAGCTGGGCGAACCAGTCCGACAAAAAGCGCAAACGGGTGGAGTAGGGCATAAACACTACCATGTTTTTGCCACGCAACCCCGACAAATGCAGGGCCAAAGCGGATTGCAAGTGCGGGTTTTGGGCGGCGGGCAAGGTAAATTCGTTTTGGGCTTTGGCAGCACCTGCCAGCAGACCCGCCACATCTACGCCGCCCAGCAAGGCGGGCAAGGTGCCAACAGGGGAGAACACGCTAAAACGTCCGCCCACACTGGGAGGAACCGACAAAATAGTGTAGCCGACTTTTTCGGAGAGCGGGCGCAAAATGCCTTTGGCGGGATCGGTGGTGGCGATGATCTGTTTGCCGAAAGCATCGCCCAAGGCGGCTTGCAGCCAGACTTTGCACATCAGGTAAGCGCTCATGGTTTCGGTGGTGGTTCCCGATTTGCTGATCACATTGACCAAAGTGGTTTTGGGATCAAGCACCTCGAGCAGACCCGTGATCACATCGCCGTCCACGTTGTCCACAAAATGCACCCGCAAACCGTTGCGGTCTTTTTTCAGGTTGTGGTAGGGGTGTTGCAGCGCGGTTAGTACGGTTATTCCACCCAGGCTCGAGCCACCGATTCCCAACACGATCAGGTCGGTGTAGCCCGTGGCATATTGAGCCGCGACCTTTTGCGCCGACTCGAGCAACGCGGTATCGAAGGGCAAATCCAACCAGCCCAAATACTGTGAAGCATCATCTTTGCGCTCGAGCAGCGCCTGAACTGCCGCCTCGAGCCTGGGGGCATAGGCCGCCAGTTCTTGATCCCAAGCCAATCCTTGATCCTGCCCCACTGCCTCTTGTTTGATGTAATCCAAATTCAGCATCTTGCACCTCGAGTTACAACTTTAGCACTCGAGCCATAGGGGTACAGGTAAGGTTTGTGTATATGTTTGATGATCTATTTGTGTAGATCAGACGAGAAATTTGGGTATATAGTAAAAGAATATTACTTTATGCGAGGGGCGCTCGAGAGCAGTTTGGGTTGTTATGACTGTGTAGGACGGTATGTTTAAATTTTTGTGTGAGACAGCCCGCATTCCCTCGAGGTCAATTCGCCCACAATTTGGATCACCATGACCGAAAATACCCCCGATATGCCCAGCACAGACGATGCCAAAATACTCAACACCTTAATCGAAGTGGACTCGAGCATGATTAACGCGGTTAAATACGATCCAGCAGATAAAACCCTCGAGGTGTGGTTCGACAGCGGGGCGCGTTGGGCTTATTACGATGTCCCATTTTCCGAATTTAAAGGCTTGCTCGAGTCGGATTCTAAAGGTCGTTATATGCGAAACAACATCATTGATTGCTATTCCGATGCACTCTTGGGCAAAAAAGGTCGCAGACGGTGAAACCCGCATCCCTCGAGGTGTGGCGCGGCGACATCACCAAATTAGACGTGGATGTTATTGTTAATGCTGCCAACTCGAGCCTATTGGGTGGTGGCGGGGTGGACGGGGCGATTCACCGCGCCGCAGGCAAAGAACTGGTTCATGAATGCCGTTTGTTGGGGGGTTGCAAAACAGGTGAGGCCAAAATCACCAAAGGCTACAACCTACCCGCCAAATGGATTGTTCACACCGTCGGCCCCGTGTGGAACGGCGGAACTTTAAATGAAGAAGCCTTGCTCGAGTCGTGTTATCTTCGTAGCCTCGAACTGGCGGGTAAAAATGGGGCAACCAGTATGGCATTTCCTGCGATCAGCACAGGAATATTCCGCTTTCCCCTCGAACTGGCGGCCCGAATTGCAGTGAAGACTGTACGGGCCAACCTCGAGCGTTTTCCGTCCCTCGAGCGGATTGTTTTTGTGGCTTTTGATGCCGCTACCGAGCAGATTTATCAGGCTTTGCTCGAGACTTCCTCCTCTGGATAATCTGTAGGACAGAAAAACCCATTCCAAAAATCCAAAATCCGTATTCCCCTCGAGCGCTCGAGGGGAATTTTTTTGTGCCTTGAGGAATTAGGCCGAGGAAGAGCTGTTTGACAAACCCATCCCTCGAGGTTACAATTTTCTTACCTTCTAAAAGATATTTAGACGGTAAGAAAAATAAAAGCAAGCAAAAGGAGAAACGATGTTACGGATTTCCCCCATCGATCCAGCCCACGCCGAGGGTAAGGCCAAAATTCTGCTGGATAAAGTGCAGGCTCGCTTTGGCAAAGTCCCCAACATGATGCGGATTATGGCAACTTCTCCCGCCGTTCTCGAGGGGTATTTGGGTTTGAGTGGCGCATTGCCTGCGGGTTTGCTGAACCCTCGTTTGCGCGAAGAAATTGCACTTGCCATCTCCGAAGCCAACCAGTGCAGCTACTGCGTAGGCGCACACATCCAGCATGGTAAAAAAGCAGGATTGACCGATCAGCACAGCCAAGGCGCTCGAGTGGGTAAGGTCGAAGATGCCCGCCATCAGGTTGCCGTTAATTTTGCCCTCGAGGTTTTAGCCACACGGGGCCAAATCAACCGCTCGAGCCTCGATAAACTGCGGGCGGTAGATTTTGATGATGGTGAAATTGTTGAGGTGGTGGCAAATGTTGCGCTGAGTATATTTACCAATTCCATCAATCTGGTGGCAGATACCGAGATGGATTGGCCCACAGTCCCCCGTATCCCTCACGCCGTATCTTGAAAAATCCCTTCAAGGCTTGAGCGTAGGAGCAGGGGCCACACTTTTGCCTACCTGTTTTCGGTAATGCCGTTTGGATTTCTCTCGAGCGCCACAAAGCTGCATACTGCACCACTGGCGCGAATGGTTACGGGTGGTATCCAAAAAATAGCGCACGCATTTGGAGTTGGCACATTTGCGAATTCGAGCTGCTTGATTGGTGATCAGCTCGAGATAGTTGCGGGCTACCAACCATCCCGCCCGTGCCAGATCTATAACCTCGAGGGTTTCTTCTACCCCCTGTGGCCCAAAGGTCAGCCCCAGGCGACCCAAAGCTAAGGCATTATTGAGTACCGCACGGGCTGGCAGGTCTTCGGGGTGGTGCAACAGGGTTTTGATCGCTTGACGCAGTGGCAACAGGGCCGCCCGAATCTCCTCGAGCGTAGCCGCACCTTGCGGAATCCCCACCTCCTCGAGCCAAACCTGTACCCCCTCGAGATCCGCAAAATAATCACGGTGACGTTTTCCCAAGCCCCATTCGGTGTTGGCAAGGTCGAGAGCTAGGGGTTCTCCAATCACAGGACGCGGCTCGATCATCTTTATATTCTCACCCTCTAAATGGTTTTTAGCAAGATGGTTTTTGGGATACGACCATTCTTAAGTACCTCCCATGTCAGATTTAGAGATTTTCTAAATCTGACAGCGACCAACGGGAGTAGGGGCGGCCCAGCCCGTAAGGTGCTGCTGTTGGGCCAAGACAAAAGAAGTTCCTATCAGCGACGTGGAAGATTTCGAGCTTTGCGAGAATATCTGAAACATAGCTGGGAGAAACTTAAAACAGACAACGGATCACGGACAACACCTCGATTACAAAGGAGTGACCTATGGATCAACCCACCCCTGCTGGTTTCCAAACTTGGCTCGAGCGACAAAAGTGGTATACCCTCGAGCCTTTGCCCGCTAGTATGGCAAAAAGCGAGATGATCTGGAGTTCGCTGGGGGTGGCTTTTAGTCTCACACTGCTGTCTGTTGTGGCCCAAATGCTGCACATGCCCCTTTTGATCGCGCCGTTTGCCGCCACGGTTACGCTGGTGTATGCGGTTCCCCAAAGCCCACTTTCCCAACCCCGCAGTGTGCTGCTGGGCTATGCGCTCAGTATGTTGGTGGGGTTTGCCCTGCTTGCCCTGTTGGGAAATACGCTGCTGGCCCAAATCTTGGCGGTGTCGCTTGCTACCCTGCTCACCGTGCTGGCCCGCGCCATCCACCCCCCCGCCAGCGCCCTCACCCTAACTATTTTGTGGACTACTCCCGCCTTGGCCCCACTCTTTTTCTCGGTTTTTCTGGGCTTGGCTATTCTGATTCTCAGTTTTTTAATGGCGAACAACCGTGTTCCAGAGCGCCGTTATCCCCGTTTTTGGTGGTGAAACTTTGCCCCACGGCTCGAGCCTGAGTTCTAACCCTCGAGGGGATTCTTAAGTGTAATTTTCATTATAGTTTATTTTTTAAACCGCTATAGAATATTACCTATGACAGAAGCCACGCTCACCAACCCCCAAACCCTAGAAGTCGCCGCCAAAACTCGAGTTAGCATCCGTAAATACCAAGATGCCCCCATTCCCCACGCCGACCTCGAGCGAATCTTGGACATCGCCCACCGTGCGCCCACTGCCTTCAACACCCAACCCACCCGCTTTGTGGTGGTGACCAATCCCGAGCTGAAAGCCAAACTGCAAGCTGCGGCTTACGGTCAGCCCCAAGTCGGTTCCGCGCCTGCGGTTTTTGTGGTCTACAGCGATATGGAAGATGTTTTGGCAACTGCCGAGGAAACCGCCAATCCCGCATTTGGTGAAGAAGGCAAAGCCAAACAACGCGCCACCCTCGAGGGCAGTTTTGCTGCGCGTACTGTGGAACAACGCGCAGAATGGGCCAATGCCCAAGCGAACATTGTGTTGGGTTACTTGCTGCTGACCATCGAGACTTCGGGTTATGTCAGTTCGCCGATGTTGGGCTTCGATCCCGCCCAAGTCAGAGCCGCCCTCGAGCTGCCCACACACGTCCAAATTGCCGCCTTGGTTGCCGTGGGTAAACCCGCCGCCGAAGGAATTCCCCAGTTCCG
>JANYFS010000378.1 GCA_025359705.1 Deinococcales bacterium
CGCTTGCGCTTGAGCAGTTCGGCCCCTTGGGTTGCCAGTTTTTGCTGGGCCTTGCTTGCCAGCATTGCAGTGCGGGTTGGACTGATTTGTCCTGCCATCTATAATTCACCTCCCTGCTTGATTGAACCATATCCCTCGAGCTATATTTTTGAGCTTAGTTGTTATCCATAGGCTCGAGGGGGTTGGTTCCGAATGTTCAGATGCCCATACTTCTCGAGCCACGCCACATATCGTCGATTTTCTCGCCATAAAACTTGTCGATGGAATCTTTGCCGATGCGGGTCAGTTCGCTTTTGGGCAGCTTGGACAAAATGGCCCAAGCCACGGTGAGGCTTTCGTCGATGCTGCGGTCTTGGTCGCCTTGCCCGATAAAGATATTCTCGAAATCGTCGGCAAATCGCAGGTACAATTTGTCGTTTTCGGTCAGGGCATCTTCACCGGTAATCGCTACCAGTTTACGCAAGTCCAAACCGTTGGCATAGGCCGCAAACAATTGGTCGGAGACGTTTTTGTGGTCGGCCCTTGTCTTGCCCTTGCCAATGCCGTTGCCCATCAAGCGGGACAACGAAGGCAAAGGGTTGATCGGTGGGAACACGCCTTTTTGGTTGAGGCTGCGGTCAACCACAATCTGACCTTCGGTGATGTAGCCCGTCAAATCGGGGATCGGGTGGGTGATGTCGTCATCGGGCATGGACAGGATGGGGATTTGCGTCACCGAACCAGGCTTGCCTTGGATCACGCCTGCACGCTCGTACAACCCCGCCAAGTCGGTATACATGTAGCCAGGGAACCCCCGACGACCAGGAATCTCTTCCCGCGCTCCACCGATCTCGCGCAAGGCTTCACAGTAGTTGGTCAAATCGGTGAGGATTACCAAAACGTGATAGCCATGCTCGAAGGCCAGGTATTCGGCGGCGGTGAGGGCCATGCGAGGAGTTAGCAAACGTTCCACGGCGGGATCATCTGCCTTGTTCAAGAACAGAATCGAACGGGCCAAAGCACCGGTACGCTCGAATTCTTGAGTAAAGAAGCTGACTTCGCGCTGGGTCAGACCCATTGCGGCAAAGACCACCGCAAAGTCGCCTTCGTGACCAGGAACTTTGGCTTGGCGGGCAATCTGGGCTGCCAATTCGTTGTGCGGCAAACCCGAACCCGAGAAGATGGGCAGTTTTTGGCCCCGAATCAAGCTGGTACACACGTCGATGGTGGAGATACCGGTTTGGATGAACTCTTCGGGTTTGGAGCGGGCAGTGGGGTTGATAGCAAGGCCGTTGATGGATAGGCGCTGCTCGGCGACCACTTGGGGCAGTCCGTCGATGGGGCGGCCCAGACCGTTAAAGCGGCGACCAATCATCTCTTTGGACACACCCAAACGGGCGATGTCTTCGACCAAGCTGACACTGGCGGTTGCCAAGTCCAAGCCCGAAGTTTCTTCAAAGATCTGAATGATGGCGTTTTCTTCGGAAACCTCGATGACTTGGCCCCCGCGAATGCGACCATTTCCATCTTTGATTTCTACGATGGCCCCATAGTTCAGATCTGCGGCTGCATTAACAAACAGCAACGGGCCTGAAATATACGAAACATCGTTATATTCTTTTTTCAGTAGGCTCATAGGGTTCCTCTTATCAAAAACACTCGAGGGAAATCTGTTACTTTACTTCCCTCGAGGGAACAGTATTTAGGCGTGAACAGTATTTAGGCGTGAACTGCAAAGGCGGTATCGAGTTCTTTAAGTACCGCATCACGGTAAACCGCAAACTCGGTTTCCGCAATATAACGAGCGCGGCTCAATTTTTCGATCACGGGGCTTTGAATGATCTCGTCGATGGTGGCTCCGCCTCGAAGGGCTTCACCCGCACGTTTGTTGAACTTGAGGAACATTTGCATCAAACCGTAGTTTTTGGGCATGGAGGCGCTGGCATCCACGGGGTCAAAGCCGTTTTGTTGCAAGAAATCTTGACGCAGCATCCGCCCGACTTCGATCACCAAGCGTTCGTTATCTTGCAGCGCATCAGGCCCGACCAACTGCACCACTTCTTGCAGCTTGGCTTCCTCTTGCAGCAGCCTCGAGATTTCTTGGCGCAGCTCGGGATAGTCTTCGCCCACATTTTTGCGGTACCATTTATCCAAAATCGGGGTAAACAGTGAGTAGGAGCCGTTCCAGTTGATCGCGGGGAAGTGGCGGCGGCGGGCCAGACCTGCGTCCAAGCGCCAGAATGCGCCCGCAATCCGCAAGGTGGCTTGGGTCACGGGTTCGGACATGTCTCCACCTGCGGGGGACACCGCACCGATCACCGAAACTGCGCCGTCGTCGCCCGCTAGGGTTTTGACTGCGCCTGCACGCTCATAGAACGCGGCAAGTTTGGCAGCCAAATAAGGAGGGTAGCCCTCTTCTGCGGGCATTTCCTCGAGGCGGCTCGAGATTTCGCGCAGTGCTTCGGCCCAGCGGCTGGTGGAATCTGCCATCAAGGAGACCCCGTAACCTTGGTCACGGAAGTATTCTGCCAAAGTGATACCAGTGTAAACCGAAGCTTCCCGTGCGGCTACAGGCATGTTGGAGGTATTGGCAATCAAAATGGTGCGCTGCATCAGGGGGTTTCCGGTTTTGGGATCAACCAATTCGGGGAATTCCACCAACACGTCGGTCATTTCGTTTCCGCGCTCTCCACAACCCACATAGACCACGATGTCGGCGTTGCCGTATTTGGCAACCGACTGCTGGGTCACGGTTTTACCCGACCCAAACGGGCCAGGGATGGCGGCGGCTCCGCCCATTACCAGGGGGAACAAAACGTCCAGAATCCGCATTCCCGTAAGGAAGGGCAGGCTAGGATCGAGCTTTTTGGCAACGGGGCGGGCCTGACGCACGGGCCAGTAGTGGGCCATCCGCAGTTTGGTGCCGTCCTCGAGTTCCACAATGGTGTCGTCGATGGTGTAATCGCCTGCGGCAACCACGCTTTTGACTTTACCTTTGATGCGGGGCGGGGTCAGCACTTTGTGGGTAAAGCTAAACTCGGGAACGGTTCCCAAGATGCTCGAGCCAAAAACTTCGTCGCCCACTGCCACTGCGGGGGTGAAGGCCCATTTCTGGGTGCGGTTCAGGGCGGAAACCTCGATGCCGCGAGCGATAAAATCGCCCGAAGCCTCTTTGATTTTGTC
>JANYFS010000393.1 GCA_025359705.1 Deinococcales bacterium
GTAGCTGCCATTGTGCTTGGCCCCCGCTCGAGTGCCAACCGTCGTTCTTCGGTTCCACATAATATTCCCTTTGTTTTGTTGGGTGCGTCACTATTGTGGTTCGGTTGGTTCGGATTTAATGCGGGTTCGGAATTGGCTGCGGATAGTGTGGCAGTGGTGGCCTTTATGAACACTGCCATTGCACCTGCGGCGGCAATGCTGGCTTGGCTGCTCTGGGAAGTCTTGCGCGGTCAAAAACCCACTGCGGTGGGCGCAGCAACGGGCTTGGTGGTGGGCTTGGTCGCTATCACCCCCGCATGTGCCTATGTGAGTATGCCTTCAGGAATTTTGATCGGGGTCCTTGCTGCCACTGCATCTTTTTGGGTCGTTCAACTTAAAAACCGTATGGCTGCCGACGATGCCCTTGATGTCTTTGCCTGCCACGGGGTGGGCGGTATTGTGGGTGCGTTGTTGACCGGTGTTTTGGCTGAGAAGAAAATGACCGGTGTGGCTGCCTACAGTGGCTTAATCGACGGCAACCCCAGTCAAGTGGTCACACAGTTCATAGCTGTAGGTTCGACCATTTTGTGGGCAGGATTAGGAACCTTTGTACTGATGCAATTGGTCAAAGCGATCATGGGTGTGCGGGTCTCTGCACAACAAGAGAACTTGGGAACTGACCTGAGCGCACACGCCGAAGAAGGCTACACCACGGGCGACTTTGGTTACTCGAGCAAAGAAGCGGGCGGGATCGACAGCCCCGTAATCTTGAACGCCAATGATTAAACCAAAAGCAAAATAAAAATTCCCCCTCGAGCGATCTGGGGGAATTTTTTTGGCTCGATTAGGCTTTGGTCATGAATTGTTAAAGGAATTCTGAAGCAAATAAAGCAAAGATTGCGAAACTCAAGCATAATTTTAGCGTAGTTTAGGGTATGAAATTTTTCTCGAGCGGTAAAGCAAGCAGTAAAGAAATCCCCAAAGCTATTGTCCTTGGTCTGAGCTGTCTGGCCCTAAGTTTGACCATAGCTCAAGCCAAAATGAGTACCCAGCAGCAGCAATACTTCAATTTGCTGAAGGGCAAAATGATCACCACCGAAGCAGCCCTCAGCTCGAGCGGGGCCAAATCGGGTGAGACCAAAGTGGGCGGGGTGGACATCAATATCACCCTTCCTGGGATGGGCAATGTGGCGGAGGCAAGTTCTAAGCAAACGGTGCATTTGTGTTCGGATGGCAGTTATATTTTTAATACCGTCGATTCGGCGGGGAATATCAAAAATGCCACTCGAGAGGTGGGCGTTTGGAGCATTGGAAAAGCCAGTGCTGCCGAGTTTACTTTGATTCTGACTCCCAAAAAACAAGCAGCAAAAAATTGGGCGCTGAGTTTTGATGGTGAACGCACTATGGTCAATGACGAGCGTTGGTATCGTATGAAAAGTTCGGCTTGTAAATAAGTGATTGAACATAGAAAAATTCCTCTCGAGCGATCTGGGGGATTTTTTGTGTAAACTCGAGAAAGATACTGTACCATTTCAAAGAATATAAACAAACTCCCTATTTCAAATGAATCACCAAAGCAGTACCAATTTGGGTAACTTCATGCTCGAGGTTGCCGCCGTGTGCTTCGGCTATGCGCCGCACAATGTATAAGCCCAAACCGCCCGTGCCTGCGGTGTATTGCTTGCCCGCAATGCTCACGGGCTGGGCATTGAACGGCTGGGCCAACTCGCGCAAAGTTTTGGGCAAACCTGGGCCGTCATCAAAAACCCGCACGGCGTGGTCACAAATGGTGATGCGAACTCTGGTTTTGGCGTAGCGTAGGGCATTTTCCACCAAGTTGGATAGCGCCCGCTCGAGGGCTACGGGGTCGGCATCGGCTTCACCTTCGCCCGATAGCTCGAGCTTGAGATCCCCCGTGATTTTGCGGCGGGTACGCTCGAGGACTTTGTTTGCCAGATCTGCCAAATCTACCGCTCGTAGGTTCAAACTCACCCCATCGCGCTCGAATTTGTGGGCATCCACCATTTGCTGCACCAAAGCCAACAAACGGGTGTTTTCCTCGAGGATATGGCTGATCACTTCTTTGCGCTCCGCAAAAGGAATATCCACCTCTTTGAAGGTGGATAGCAAATGATTGGTGGCAATGATCGGGGTTTTGAGGTCGTGCATGAGGGTAGCCATAAATGCACCCCGACGGTTCTGCTCGAGGGATAAGTTTTGCAGCAAATCCGAAAAAGATTCGCGCAAGTTCATCACTTCGGTAGGATCATGCGGGTCGAACTCGAGGGAAACATCCCCTTGCGAGGCCATTTCCCGTACATCCTGCTCGAGCTGAGTGAGTGAGCGCAGCAGATTGCGGGCCAAAAATAAACCCACAAAAATGGCAGTGAGCAAGCCCACCAAGGCCATAAACACCATAGGCCAGAGGGTTCGCACCCGCTCGAGGGCAGATTGACCCAGACTTGTGACCCAAAAATAGCTGAGCAGCAAAAAGTTAGGTGCAAAAGCCAAGGCCGCGATTGAAAAACTGACCTGCGCCCGCAGGCTGAGCCGTTGTTTGGAGACGGGTTTGGCGGCAAGATTCGCGGCGGGTTTCCAGTCGGGACGAGTCATGAATGCTTCAATAATAGCTTGCTCGAGCCTAATTCAACATCCGTCCCCGCCCCCCCTCGAGCATCTGTTGGGCTTTGATCACATAACTTTGCAAGGTGTGATGCCATTCGTCGTTGGGCTGCACGTTCTCGAGGGCGCTTTTGGCATGTTCCAAAATGCGTTCGGGCTGGGTAAACCCCTGCTGGGCCAAAACATCGGCGAGCATTTGATGGGCCAAAGTGAATTCACGGCTGCCTGGAGCCGCCGCCTCGAGCGCTTTGCCATAATGCTCGAGGGCCGCGTCCAGATGGTAGTAATCCATATCGATGGCTCCCAAAACCAAGTTGGCAGTGACGGTTGCCCCCATGTTTAGTGCTTGCTCTGCCAAAAGTTGGGCCTCGGGTAAGCGCCCCAGGCGGTATTCACATTCGGCAATATCGGCGTGAACCTCGGGAATGAAAGGGTATTCTTGGTACTGAAGTACCCGCTCGAGGTGTTCTCTGGCCTCGAGTACCGCGTCGGTATCCAAATAGGCTACCCCCAATTCGTGCAGGGCAAAGGGCTGATCGGTGGGGGTTGCCGAATCCACCGCATCGTTGAAGTGCAAAATCGCCTCTTCGGGCTGGCCCAGCACCATCAGAATTTGCCCATACACCAAAGCCACCCCATAACTGCCCTCGCCTTGCACTTTTTCGATCTGATCCGCCAAGGAAATTTGGGCTAGCGCCCCCTCGAGGCGGCCCAAACCCATCTCGCTTTGGGCCTTCAGATAATGCCACTGCACCCAGCTCATCGGGTCAAGTTCCTCGAGCGAACGGTCTTTGTAGCCGTCATTGAGGATTTTGACTTGATCCAGCAAGGTTCCCGCCATATCGAAGCGCTCGAGCGATAAACACAGCGCGGCCTGCTCCGAGAGCATCGAGCCTTGTTGGTTGGGTGGGGCCAATTCTGCCGCTCGAGCGAAGCAGTTTTGGGCCTCCTCGAGCTGTTCAGCATTCTCATGGGCGTTGCCCAACCAGGCATATCTGCGCCAATGTAAGTGCAGCGGTAAAAGATCGGTGGGCAAAGTCAACCAAATATTGACCGCTTCTTCGGAGTAGAGCAAAGTCAGCGCGGCAGCCGCATGGTAACGGGCCAAGGGCGGCCCTACCAAGGCGAGTTGGGCCTGAGAGAGCAGTGCTGGACGTTGATTTTCTTCCTCGAGCAGATAGCTGGTCAGTTCGGCTTGTAGCCCCAAATAAAGCGGTTGTTGATTCAGTAAAAAGTCCTGTTGTCCAGCGATCAAGAGCGTATTTAAACCCTCTTGCGCTCCAGTTTCAGCGTATAGGCTGTGTAGATGTGCGCCCCACAGGGCCAATTCCGAGCGCTCCTTAAGGTTGGCCTTGCGGTAGGTTTGCTCCAGCAAGGCAAAAGCCTGCTCGAGCTGTTCCTCTACAAGAATCCCTTCGAGCGCTTGCCAAATGGTTTGCAGATTGGTCATCTTGTGGATTTAGCATACTACGTAGGGGGTCGCTGCGCTTGAGGGCGAGACGGCGAGCAGGTGAGACGGTGAGCAGGTGAGAAAAAGATTTTGTGGCTCGAGGTTTTTTTATCAGTTACGAATAACCAATAACCAAACGGACAACGGACAACACAAAACGGACAACGCAAAACGGACAACGCAAAACGGACAATGCAAAACGGACAACGCAAAACGGACAACAAAAAGTAAAATCCCTCGAGTGGTACATTTGTTTCTATGCCTCGAGGGGTTTTCTTTTACAATGGGAGGATCACTTTGGGGAGAGATGCCCTTGAGCCGCCCCGCTTCGCTCTAAACAAATCTCACTTGAGTCTGGTACACTCAAGGTGTGTTAGTCCATCAGACTCTGAAATTCTTTCAACAACCCTGGAGGTTGCTCCTGTGAATCGCATCAATCCTTGGCTTATCGTTCTCGTCCTGATCGGTGGTTTACTGGCTTTCAGCAGCCTGCGCGGTTTTGGCAGCGGCAATGAAGTCCGCTACAGCGACTTTATTCAGCTCATCAAACAAGGCAACGTCGAAAGTGTGTCGCTAAGCGAACGCAGTGCCATTGTCACCCTAAAAACACCCCAAAGCATCAGTACCTTGGGGGTAACAGGCAACGAAAAAAACATCACTCAATTTGAAGTGACTTTGCCCACCAGTGGAAGCACCCCCGACACGACCCTGTTGCCGTTACTCAGTTCCAACAACGTGGCTTACAATAATGTTTTGCCTAGCCCTTGGTTAAACATCATCTTGTCTTTGCTGCCTTTAGTGGTGTTTATTGCTTTGTTCTGGTTTATCTTTATGCGGGCGCAAGGTGGACAAAACCAAGTGATGCAATTTGGTCAGTCTAAAGCCAAGCGTTATGGCAAAGAAAACAAAGTGAGTACCACCTTTGCCGATGTTGCGGGACACGCCGAAGCCAAACGGGAATTGATGGAAATTGTGGATTTCCTTAAAAATCCGCAAAAATACCAACAAATTGGCGCGGAAATTCCCAAGGGCGCACTGTTGGTTGGCCCTCCAGGAACGGGTAAAACCCTGCTGGCACGGGCCATTGCCGGTGAAGCCGATTGCCCTTTTTATAGTGTCAGTGCCTCCGAGTTTATGGAAATGTTTGTGGGCGTGGGGGCTAGTCGCGTGCGAACCTTGTTTGAAGATGCCCGCAAAAGTGCGCCTGCCATTATTTTTATCGACGAGATCGACTCGATTGGTCGCAAGCGTGGCGCGGGCATTGGCGGCGGACACGACGAGCGCGAGCAAACCCTCAACCAGATTCTCTCCGAGATGGACGGTTTTGAAAAGCAGACTTCGGTGATTGTGCTGGGCGCAACCAACCGCCCCGATGTCCTCGACTCGGCCTTGCTGCGCCCAGGCCGCTTTGACCGTCAAATTACCATCGGCTTGCCCACCCTCAAAGAGCGCGAAGCGATTGTCAAAGTGCATATGAAGAACAAACCGATGTCGGTTGCGGTGGATGTCGAAGAGATTGCCAAAAGCACCCCTTACTTCAGTGGGGCCGATCTGAAAAATGTGGTCAACGAAGCCGCGCTTGAGGCGGCCCGTTTGAACAAAGCCAGCGTGGATATGTCCGACTTTTACCGCGCCCTAGACAAGATCACAATGGGCCTGGAAAATACCAGCCTAACCGTGACTCCCGAAGAGCGCCGCGCCACCGCCTATCATGAAGCAGGTCATGCGGTAACTTCGGTTGTTTTACCTGGAGCCAGTAAATTACAGAAAGTAACTATCATTCCGCGTGGGCGTGCTTTGGGAGTTGCTTTTTACCTCTCAGAAGAAAATATTACCATGAGTCAACAACGTCTTGAAACCCAATTGGCGGTGGCTTTAAGTGGTCGGGCGGCGGAAGAGTTAATGTTGGGAGAGGTCAATACGGGAGCATCAAGCGATTTCAAACAAGCTTCTGGCATTGCCAAGCGCATGGTTCTCGAGTGGGGAATGGGCGAGAACTTCCGCCATATGGGTCTCTCGAGCGAATCTGGTCCAGTATTTATGGGCGAAGATATGATGCAGCGCAAAGAGTTTAGCGAACATACCGCCAGACTTGTGGATGAAGATGTTAAAAAGTTGCTCGAGCGGGCCTACCAGCGGGCTTGCGAAATTATTACACAGTATGCTCAAGCGATGCACGAAGTAGCGAATGCGTTGCTCGAGAATGAAATGATCACGGGTGATGTGGTACGTGTTGCGGTGGCTAAAGTGCAGGCGCAACTCCAAGGAAACGACATTAACTCTAGCACTGCTTAATCTCTCCCTCGAGATGTAAGGAATTACCAGAAAACCCCCCGCTGTTAGCTCGAGCGGGGGGTTCTTTTATTGAATATTTCTCGAATATAAATCCGCTTTGCGAATATTTATCCCACCTTCGCTCGAGGGGAAACGAAGGAACCTAAAGTTAAACCACTGACCAGTGACACGCTCGAGAGGATGATGGCAAAACCTAGAACACTTCCCCAAGTAAGCTGCTCGTGCAAAAAGATGATACCCCACAGGGTTCCAAATACGGGAGCCAGAAACGTAACCATCGAAACTTTAATCGGGCCGATTCTTTGAATAAGGCCAAAATAGATCAGGTAAGCCACTCCTGTACAAATCAAAGCCAAAGTTACACTCGAGAAGATCACTAAAGGTAATCCTGTCGCCTCGAGCTTGGCACTCAGGTTTTGGGGTGCGGAAAAGGGGGCTAAGAGTAATAAAGGGACTGCACCTAAAACTTGACTGTAGGTGGTGGTTGCCAGTGCGGGAATGCCTTGCATGTATTTTTTACTGTAGTTGCCTGCCCAACCATAACAAAAGGTTGCCAACAGCGAAGCACCCACCGAAATCAAAACAATCGGGGTCAGGGGAAGCGGCCCCAAACCTACCAAAACAGCGACCCCCACCATACCAATCACCAGACCTAGCGCCCGTGCAGGAGTCATCTTGTCGCCCAGCCATAAAACCCCGACCAGCGCAGCAAAAAGTGGAGTAGCCGCGTTGACCGTGGCGGCAAGACTGGCAGTGATGTTTAGTTCGGCCCAGGCAATCATCGAGAACGGCAGGGCGGAATTGAGCAAACCAATTACCACAAAATGCCGCCAATTTTGGCGAAATTCGGGGATTTTCCGCGCAACCCAGACATACAACAACAGGGCCAAACCCGCCAAAGCGACCCGAATGGCAATCAACCAAATCGGGCCAAGCACAGGGGCAACGATGCGTACAAACAAAAATGAGCTGCCCCAGATGGCGGAAAGGATTAGCAATAAAAATAAGTCTCGAGGGGACATGGAGGCTCCTGGGGTTTGTGGTTCGTTTGGGGTTTTCCATCATCTGGTTTCTGGTTCTTGCTCGAGTTATTTTAGATGATATTTTCCATATCTGGGTTTTGTCAATACAAGGTATTGCATTTAAGCATTTTCACTTAATGTTGTTCAGGTATCGTGTTCAGGTATCGTGTTCGGCTCTTGTGTTCAGGTCAACTCGGCAAAAGAACTTGTCCAGATTCCAACTCGAGTAGAACTTTTTTGCGCTCGAGGCCGCCTGCAAAACCGCCCAAGCCGCCATTTTTGGCGATCACGCGGTGACAAGGCAACACCAACATGATTGGGTTTTGACCTACAGCGGTTCCTACGGCCCGAAGTGCGCTGGGCGCAGCCAAATAGTCGGCAAGTTGGCTGTAACTCCAGGTTTTTCCCGCTTCAATTTGCATCAGGGCATTCCAAACACGGTGCTGAAACTCGGTTCCCGAAAAATCCAGTTCGAGGCCCACAAAAGCCGTAAAATCCCCTGCAAAATACCGCTCGAGCCGCAAACCAATCCCCCAAATATCCCCAGATTCCTCTGAAAATTCCTCGAGGGTGTAACTTTTAAAACGCCGTGTGAGTAGGCGCTCGAGGCGGGCCACATTATCGGCAAAGTCCAGAAAAACCAGCCGATCTTCTTTGAATACACTCACGATTTCACCGATTTTGCTGGCTGATACACATTTTTTTAGCATGATATTCATTTTAGATTTCCTTGAAAAACTGCCATAAATGAAAAGTGGCAAGTGTGCGGTAGGGCGCGAATGCCTCCATTTGCTCGAGGGTTTGGGCGGGGTTTGGGCGGGTGGGTTGATTGAAAAGAATTTTTAGACCTTCGCCCAAGCCTGTATCGCCCACAGGGACGCAATCGGCAAGGCCATAGCCGTGCATCATCAGATAGTGCGCCGTCCAAGCTCCGATGCCACGCACCGCCAAGAGTTCCCGCTCGAGCCGTTTGGCGCTGCGGTTCCAAAAAGTGTCCAAAGGCAAAGCTCCACTTGCCACCAAGCTCGAGGCGTGAATCAGATACTGCGCTCTGGCAGTGGTAAAACCCAGCTCGAGCAGATCTGCCACGGTTAGGGCCGCCACCTGCGCGGGGGTCACGGGTGCGTGCAAGCCGCCCTCGAGCGCTGGAGAAAGCCGCTCGACCACACGGCGGCGCAGGGTTGCGGCAAAAGTGGTGGTGACTTGTTGGCCCACAATGGCCCGCAGCAGAGCATCGTAAGGGGTTGCCAAAATTGGAAAACAGTAGCCTTGTCGCTGGCCCAGCAAAGCCTGCCCCGCGCTCGAGCCGTGCAGTTTGGCCTCAAATTTGGCAGAATCCAAGTTTAAACCCGTGAGGAACAGCACGCGGCGGTGCAACTCTAGCCAATCCAAAACCTCGAGCGGATCGGGCGATTTAACCTCGAGGCGCACGGTTTGGGGACTAAAAACCAAGGTGAGGGTGACAATTTGCTCACCCAAATGCTGTACCGCTTGATAAGTCTGGCCCACGACCCGCTCGGTCAGGTTGTGGTGATCTCGAGCAAGGTAGTTCAGCACGAACGCGAGGGGATATTGCGGGGGTAGCTCGAGGGTGAAGCCTTGATGGTGCGGCATCTGGCGGTATTCGGTAGGGCTAAGCAAACTGTAGCGGCGGAAGTTATCGTTGAAGCTGGACAGGCTTTCAAAACCTGCTGCAAAAGCGGTGTCCAGCACAGAATCTTCGGTTTGCAGCAAGGTAAGGTACGTTAGGTGCAACCTCGAGCGGGTCAACCACTCCAGCGGGGTGAGCT
This sequence comes from Deinococcales bacterium, assembly GCA_025359705.1. Classification (GTDB taxonomy): domain Bacteria; phylum Deinococcota; class Deinococci; order Deinococcales; family Deinococcaceae; genus JACMOA01. The sequence goes on from JANYFS010000393.1 coordinate 9,159, forward strand.
GGAAATGACTGCGGCACAATTCGGCAAGTTTTCCCAAACTGACCCCCAAATATGCGGCAAGGCTGCCCACATCCCCCAGCTCGAGGGGATGGTTAAAGAGGTGCTGCTGCAAGGCTTCCATCTGCGCTTCTTCGGGAAATTTACCCAGATAAAAAGCGTTGGGTTGGCACTTGAGGCAGGCTCGCAAACCTGCGCCCTCGGCATGTTGAGGCGAATCAAAAAAAACTACGTTTTCTGCCTTGGGCTTGCGGGCTTTGCAGGAAGGCAAGCAATAAATTCCTGTGGATGTGACTCCAAACAAAAATTGCCCGTTGTACTGCGAATCTCGAGCGTACACAATCTCGAGCATGTGTTGGGGCGAAAGGTGTGCTGTGTCCGAGGAAAACATGACCCTATTCTCGAGGGTTTGGGGTTTGTTTTCCACCGAATTTAAACAATGTAATTATCTTACGGTGTAACTTGAACACTCGAGTCACCCTCCAGAAGATGAACCGCTCGAGCGTTTTCGGATGGTTACAAAAACCTTGCCCGCACCTCTGGCGTAGGAACCATGCAGACATCTTTTTTGCCAAACCAACGGTAGCGGTTGCGGGCAATAAAGCGGTAGACCCATTCGCGCAGGGGG
>JANYFS010000398.1 GCA_025359705.1 Deinococcales bacterium
GTAGCTGCATAACCAGATGCTAACCAAAAAATCCTCGAGGGACATGAAAAAGTGCTGATTAAATACCCATACGTGGCTCGAGTGGGCTTGGTACGTGCCTCTGATCGTTACTTGTGCTTAGTTCTGCTTGTGTTTGGTTGTGCTTGATGTGCTGGAGAAAATAGAAAAACTGAAAATAGAAAAACTGAATGTGAAGGTTGCAATGCGCTAAGCTGTGTAAACGTTTTCGTATTTCGAGGTCAATTGCATAATTGGGGGGCTGTGGGTGGCAATATCAGGAGATCAAGGTTTTCTTAAACAACTTAATCGGGCGGCTTTGTTGCGGTTGCTCCGTCGGCATCCCGAATCCTCGAGGGCAGATTTGGCCCAATACTCGGGTCTGACCAAAGTCACTGTGGGGGCATTGGTTGCGGAATTGCTCGAGGAAGGCTGGATTCGGGAAGGCGATAAAGTACAAAATGGTGCGGGCCGTCCGTCCCGCCCGCTGCGGATCAATCCAAACTATTTAACCTTGTTGGGTGCAGAAATTGGGGTGGATTACCTCAGTGTGTTGGCCTGCGACCTAGAGGGAAATGTCTTGGCCCACACTTCATTCAACTCCATTCCCATCCCGCCCGAAGATACCGCTGCTCAATTGATCAAAATGTTGTTGGCTTTGCTACAAAGCCCTACCCTCGAGGGGCGCTATGTGATCGGCTTGGGAGTGGGCGCTCCTGGCCCTGTGGAAAATGGGGTGTTGCACATCGCCCCCAATTTAGGCTGGCGGGATGTACCTTTGGTGGATCTGCTGCAAGCCGAGTGGAAGAGACAAGTGGGCGAGGCTTTAATCAACCTACCCCCCAAGCGTCCGCGCAAACGCAGTATTCCCAAAGGTACCTTGATTTTGGGGGACGCGCTGCTTCCACCGCTCGAGCAGTTCCCGATTTTGCTGGAAAATGAAGCCAATGCCGCTGCCATGAGTGAATATATTTTTGGTGATGTTACCCAGAGTTCTTCGCAAGGTTCTTCACAAAGTTCCTCGCAGGGTTCTTTGTTGTATCTCAGTTTGGGTGTGGGTGTGGGCTGCGGCATCATCATTGGGGATCAAATTTTGCGCGGCGAAGGCGGCTATGCGGGCGAAGTGGGACACACCACCTTGCTGGAAAATGGCCCGCTCTGTGCCTGTGGCAACCGAGGCTGTGCCGAAACCTTGCTCAACCAGCGCCGCCTGAGCGAGCAATTGGGCGCACCCCAAGGTCGGCTGTACACCATGGACGAAATCCTCGAGCGGGTGCAGGCGGGCCAAGGTGAAAAAGCCCTGCGCGAGCTGGCCTATCATTTGGGTATTTTGCTGGCAAACATGGTCAATGTCTTCAGCCCTTCGGCCCTGGTGATTGGCGGCAACCTAACCCGTTTGGGCGACCTGCTGCTCGAGCCTGCTTTAATCGAACTCGAGCGGCGCAGTTTTTTACGCAAACACGCTCGAGTGTACCTGTGTGGGCGTGGGGTGGATGCCAGTGCCGTGGGTGCGGCGGCTGTGGTGTTGCACCATGTGTTAAGCCCCGCCCAAGGATAAATTTGGGATCATTGTAGGGATAAATTTGATTTTCAAATCACCACTCGAGCCTATTGAAGCGGCGCTCGAGCGGTGATTTTTTTGCTCATATACATAAATTTTTTAGTAATGTTTTCTAATTTAATTGGCATTTATGCGGCATGGAGCTGAAATATACTAATAAATGTCCTGATAAATGTCCTGATAAATGTCCTAGAAGCAAAACCTAAAACCTCTAAACCCACCCCTATTTTCCAGTCGAGCCAAAAAGTTCGGATACGCTCAAGTCCCCCAAAAATCTGAGGAGAACCCATGAAACTCAGCCCCAAAACCATCACTTTTGCTTTGCTGTTGTGTGCCACTAGCGCTCGAGCCGCCGATCCCGTGTATCTGAATCCCAATGCTCCGCTCGAGGCTCGAGTCAACGATTTGCTGTCGCAGATGACCCTGAAGCAAAAGATCTCGCAATTGATCGATCAAGCCGCGCCCGTCTACAACGATATTTTGGATGTTCCTGGCTACGGCTGGTGGAATGAAGCCTTGCACGGAGTGGCCCGCAACGGAGTAGCCACGGTGTTTCCGCAGGCGATTGGCTTGGCTGCCACTTGGGACGAAAAACTGATGCTTCAGGTGGCCTCGAGCATTTCCGACGAGGCTCGGGCCAAATATCAGATTGCCAAACTGAACTATGACACCGCCCGCTATCAGGGTCTGACTTTTTTCAGCCCCAACATCAATATTTTCCGCGACCCGCGCTGGGGGCGGGGCCACGAGACCTACGGCGAAGATCCCTTTTTGACGGGGCGCTTGGCGGTCAATTTTATTGGGGGAATGCAGGGCAACGATCCCAAATTCCTCAAGACGGTGGCAACTGCCAAGCATTTTGCGGTGCATTCTGGCCCCGAGGCCACGCGGCATAGCTTCGATGCCCAAGTTAGCCAACACGATTTGTTTGATACCTATTTGCCACAATTTGAAATGGCAGTCAAAGAGGGCAAAGTCGAATCGGTGATGTCGGCGTATAACCGTGTGAACGGCGAACCCGCCAGCGCGGGAACCGTTTTGCTGGGCGATATTTTGCGGAAAAAGTGGGGCTTTAAAGGGTATGTGGTCACAGATTGCTGGGCTTTGAGCGATATTTACAATGGACATCATTATTTGCAAACCCTCGAGCAGACCGTGGCAGCCGCCATCAAAGCGGGGGTAGACCTCGAGTGTGGTGACGCGATGACCAAGGGTTTGGGTAACGCCATCAAACAGGGCTTGCTGACCGAAAAAGATTTGGATATGCCGCTAAAAAGGCTTTTTTCGGTGCGCTTTCGGTTGGGGATGTTCGAGCCAAAAGGCACAGTTTCTTACGACAAAATCCCCTTTTCGGTAGTGGACTCGAGCCAGAACCGAGCTTTGGCGCTGCTGGCGGCCCAAAAATCGATGGTGCTGCTGAAAAATGAAGGCCAGATTTTACCCCTCTCAAGCGCGGTGAAATCTATCGCAGTCATCGGCCCCACTGCCGACGAGCAAAGCGTGCTGCTGGGCAATTACAACGGCATTCCTTCCTCGAGTACCACTATTTTGCAGGGTCTCGAGGCGGAGGCCAAAACCCGAAACATTGCCCTGAAGTATGCCCAAGGTTCTGCCATTGGCGGCAATGTGACTACTGGTTACGCCGAAGCGGTGCAGACCGCCAAAAGTGCCGATGTCGTAGTGATGGTTCTGGGCATTACCCCGCACCAAGAGGGCGAGGAAAACGAAAATAAAGAGAACCCCAGTGGAGACCGCTCGAGCATTCAACTTCCGCAGGTGCAAGAGGATTTGCTTAAAGCAGTGGTGGCAACCGGTAAACCCGTGGTTTTGGTGCTGACGGGGGGCAGTTCGCAAGCCATCAGCTACGCCAAAGACAAAGTACCCGCCATCCTTGCCACTTGGTATTCGGGGGAGGAGGGCGGCAAAGCGGTTGCCAACACCCTGTTTGGCACCAACAACCCCGCAGGCAGGTTGCCCATCACCTTTTATGCAGGCTTGCAAGACCTGCCCGCTTTCGACGATTACAGCATGAAAAACCGCACCTACCGCTACTACAGCGGGACTCCATTGTGGGGTTTTGGTTATGGCCTCAGTTACAGCACGTTTGCCTACTCGAGCCTGAATTTGTCCAGTGCCACTGCCAAAGCGGGCGACAGCATCACCGTGACTGTGAAGGTCAAAAACACCAGCTCGAGGGACGGCGACGAAGTTTCACAGCTCTACATCCAGCCCAAAAATGCCCCCAGCTATGCCCCCAAAATCTGGCTGGCGGGCTTTGTTCGCAACACCCTCAAGGCAGGCGAAGAGCGTAGCCTCAGCTTTAAACTGACCCCTCGAGAATTGGGTTTGGTCGATGAAAAAGGCGAACGTAGCATGGTAGCAGGGGAATACACCGTATTTGTGGGAGGTAGCCAACCTCGAGATGCGGGGAATGCTGGGGTTAGTCTAGTGCTGAAGATTCAGTAAAATGTGTCACCCTGAGTTAAACGAAGGGTCTAAAATGTGAGTATGTAGAGATGTTTCGCTGCGCTCAACATGACAAATGAAAACTTTTTAAGGTGAGAAGTTGGGAAAGCGGAGTTCGCCATCAGAGTCCTATCGGGCCTGTCCGCCTTTTGCCCTCTTAAACTTGCCCTCTTAAACAAGTTCCCGTTCTCGCAATCCCTCGAGCGGAGTGAAGTGTGGGCGGGGATGGAGTCCCTCGAGGCGCACACGGCGGCGCACTTCGCGGCAGCGGCAATCTGCGTGGGTGCAGATCAGGAATTCGGGGTCTTGCCGCACCAGCTCGAGGGTGGTGTCGATCACATCGCGCACCGAAAAAAGTTGAATTTTGGCCCGCTCGAGACTTACCGTGCGGCCCAGCTTTGCCAAATACGGAGCGGCCCGCTCGAAGGCGGCGGAGCAATTGGGAAACAGGGTTTGGTGAATTTGCTCGTTTAAGTTGACAAAACGCGGCAGCAGCACTTGTCCTGCCAAATATTCGCCGTAGTGCATACTGGTATTGGAGGTGTGGTTCACCCCCAGCAGCAGCACATAACCGTTCAAATCATAGAGCGCCCCAATGGGGCCGTAAGGGTTTTGCAAACTTTGGTGGGCCAGTAGCATATCGGAATGCTGGCCCCAAGCCACAAAACTGAGTGCAGGATGCTTGGATCGCTGGTGGCGCATATCCTCGACCATATACTGCGAAACCTTGCCAATATCGCGGGAAACCCGTGTGAAGCGGTCAAAATGCCCACTCGAGGAGGGCGGTGGGTGGGGCCAGTCGCGCTGGTGATGCTCGAGGGGCCACACCAAACTGTAGTAGCTAAAAGCGGGCATCATCAGTGTGGCACTGTGACGTTTTAGCGCCCGCACCACGGTTCCCGCTCCCCCCTCGAGGTGTCCAAAAGATTTTAAAGAACTATGCACAATCAGGTGCTGGCTGCCATCCAGACCGAGTTGTACCAAAGCTTGCTCGAGCTTGGCTTGATCCACTTTTGGACGACGGAAGGCGTGAAACACCCTCCAATGCTAACACTTTGTTCTGCCTTTGGCGAACACATGCTTTAAAATCTTTAAAATGCTTTAAAATGATGAAAAAAGCCCGCTCGAGCTATTTCAGCACACATCTCTACCACCCAGTACAATCCAGCACAATCCAGCACAACTCGGCAAGGAGACTCCCCTTTACTTATGGCACATACCAAGGCAAGCATTCTAAAAACGCTCAAAGAGCAAAACGTCAAGTTCTTGCGGCTACAATTTGTGGATATTTTGGGCATTGTCAAAAATGTCGAGCTGCCCAGCGGTCAATTTGAGAAAGCGCTGGACGGCGAAATGATGTTCGACGGTTCTTCCATTGAGGGGTTTACCCGCATCGAAGAGTCCGATATGCTGTTGCATCCCGATCTGAATACCTTTTTGATCTTTCCCCAGTTTTCCCAAGAGGAATCGCCACGCGGCAAAGTGGCCCGTTTGATTTGTGATGTGCATTTGCCCGATGGCACCCCCTTCGATGGCGACCCCCGCTGGGTACTGAAAAATCAGATCGAACGCGCCCGAAAGAAAGGCTACGAGTTGTTCGCTGGCCCCGAACCCGAATTTTTTATCTTCGAGCGCAGCCCCGAGGGTGATCCCACCACCATCACCCATGACCGCGCGGGCTATTTCGATCTGGCTCCCATCGATAAAGGCGAGCGCCTGCGCCGAGAAATCACCACGGCCCTGCTCGAGCTGGGTTTTGAGATCGAAGCCTCGCACCATGAGGTTTCGCCTGGGCAGCACGAAATCGATTTTCGCTATGCAGGAGCGCTGCAAACCGCCGACAACATCGCTACCTTTAAGTTTGTGGTCAAACGGGTAGCCCTCGAGCATGGCCTGCACGCTTCCTTTATGCCCAAACCGGTGGCGGGGGCCAGTGGCAGCGGGATGCACTGCCATTTGTCGCTGTTCAAAAATGGCAAAAATGTATTTTTCGACGAAAATGCCGAGCATCAACTTTCCGCAACCGCACTGCACTTTATTGGCGGTTTGCTGGAACACGCCTCGAGCATGGTGGCGATCACCAATCCCCTAGTCAACAGCTACAAGCGCTTGATTGCGGGTTTTGAGGCTCCGGTCAATATCGCTTGGAGTACCAGCAACCGCAGCGCCTTGGTACGGATTCCTGCACGGCGTGGGGTGGGGACACGGGCCGAAATGCGGATGCCCGACCCGTCTTGCAACCCTTATTTGGCCTTGGCTGTCATGATTGCAGCGGGTTTGGACGGCATCGAAAACGAAATTGTGCCACCTCCTGCCATTCAGCGCAACATTTACCACATGACCGTGCGGGAAAAGCGCAAACACCGCATCCGCGAGCTGCCAGGCGACCTGAACCTGGCCCTAGATGAACTCGAGAAGAGCGAACTGATGCGCGAAGCCTTGGGCGAACACGCTTTTGAAAAATTCCTCGAGGCTAAACGTGCCGAGTGGCACGACTATAGCCAAGTGGTACACCCTTGGGAACTCGAGCGGTATTTGGCGAATATCTAGTACCATGCTGATAACACCATGCTGACTTTGCTTGCAGACTTGGGCGATTTGCTGCGCCTACACCCCGCCTACAACGCCGCTACGGTGGTGGAGCTGGCCCAGCATGTTTTGGAACGTGACTCGAGCGCAAAAATCCTCCCCAAAGTTGTGCCCAAAATGATTCACTGGGCCACCCCCGATCCCCTCGAGAGTCCAGCGCGTTTTACCCTCGAGGCAGCGGGCTACACCCTCGAGCCACACTATCCCGATTGGAACTGGGCCGAGCGAGAACGCGAGGAATTGTTTGGGTATCTCAAGCAGTTTCCACAAAGCTCCGAGCGTTTGAACATCGCAGGGCAGCTCGAGCGGGATTTGGCGGACTGGCTGACTTCACCGCTCGAGGCCAGCAGCATTTATGCCCTTTCCTCCCTCGAGCGGATTAAAAACCATCACCAACAGATGGGCCATGCCCTCGAGGAAGGAGTGGCAACCGCCTACCGCCAAAAGCGTTTGGATGCCCTCGAGCGCTCTCTTTTGTCGGTAAAAAATGGGATTGCTCTGGTTTCGCTGGACGATTTACCCGAACTATTGGAACGCATTCCGCAGGCGGTTTTACCAAATCTGATGGGTTTTAAAGTGGGCGAAGCCTCGAGGCTGCGGGCTTTGTGTGACCGCGCTTTAAGGCT
>JANYFS010000399.1 GCA_025359705.1 Deinococcales bacterium
ATTCGAGCAAATCAATGGTCGCTGCATTTTTACCAGTGAATGGAATACCTTTTCTCAAAAAACCTATAAAGCCAATCATCACATGGATCACGATATTATAGGCGATATTATTCCTTATCCCAAAGAAAACATACCCAATCATGATGTTTTACTGGCAGGTTTTCCCTGCCAACCCTTTTCTCTGGCGGGAGTCTCCAAAAAGAATAGTCTTGGTAGAGCGCATGGTTTTGAATGCACTACCCAAGGCAGCCTCTTTTTTGAAATTGAACGTACCATAGAGAAAAAGCGTCCTCTGGCTTTTTTGCTGGAAAATGTTAAAAACCTGATTTCGCATGATCAGGGCAGAACATTTGCCACCATCAAATACACCCTAGAAGAACGGCTAGGGTATCACATTCATTACAAAGTAATTGATGGGAAACATTTTACCCCTCAGCACCGTGAGCGTATTATGATTGTGGGCTTTAGAGAACCCGTAGATTTCTCGTGGGATGACTTAAATTTACCTATAGCAAACCACACTTTATCAGAAATCTTACACCCCGAAGATGGCAGTGAAATTCCCGAACCCGAATATACCATTGGGGAAGAAGCAATGGTCAATCGGAAATATGTTCTTTCTGATAAACTTTGGCAATATCTGCAAAACTATGCACAAAAACACAAAGAAAAGGGCAATGGCTTTGGCTTTGGCCTAGTTACCGCTCAAGATAGCTCGAGAACCTTATCCGCACGGTACTACAAAGACGGGTCAGAAATCCTCATCTCGAGGGGGCCACGCAAGAACCCCCGACGCTTAACCCCTCGAGAGTGCGCCCGACTGATGGGCTTCCCCGAAACGTTCAAAATTCCCGTTTCAGATACCCAAGCCTATATGCAGTTTGGCAATACGGTTGTCGTACCTGTTATTGCAGAAGTGGCAAGGATTATGAAGCCCTATATTTTGGAACTGAAAGCCCGCGAACATAGCAAAATCCAGCAAGTTATGGTGAGTGCATAAAAAGTGAATTGATCCAAATTACCGAGAAGATTCGAAATGAAGATTAAAAGATTGAATACCTCTAAGTCTCTCAAAATAAAAACCAATATCCCCAAGGGAGTGATACAACTATGGAAGAAGGGCAACTGTACAGCTATTTTGTCGGCGCAGCGGTCAAAAGATTGGCTGATGGCGAAATCAACCCCAGAATTTCAAACCAGCATGAGTTTAATGGCAGTAAAAATTTAAAGAAACTGTTTGGGATAGAAGAACTTAGGCAAAAAAAGGTGAAATTTTTATATTTGAGCGACGGAAACGATTTTGAACCTGTATTAGACGATGGGTTTATTACGTGGTATGATGCAAGGGCGAGAAGCGCAGAAAGAACAGGAAGAACCGAATGGAGAATGTATTATCAAGGCAATGATGCAATTTCTTGCGCCGAGATTGGAGATCTTTTGATTATCGCCAAGCAGGAAGATGGAGAAATTGTTATTTTTATAGCAGGCAAAAATACCAATGTAGAGCGAAGATTATTGTGGCTCTTCAATGGTTCGGGGGTTTCCCTCGAGAGCGGAGACTTCGATTTTATCGATACCGACACCGTATCTTTGATGGAGCAGCTCTTAGAACTTTCGGGTATCGACAAGAAAATAACCACTGAAGATTATTTAGATATCATGCTAAAAGAATTTGATGGGAAATTCCCAGATACCACTACGATGTCCAAGTTTGCTAGGGAAACCTTTAGCAAAAAGACTTTCGACAATGTAGACTCGAGCCTAGTGGCCTATGTCGAACGCGAAGAAGGTTTATTCAGAACACTCGAGAGGTTCTTTTTAAGACCACGGCTCGAGGCTGGCTTTGATCCTAATTTTCCAGACGACTTTATACAGCTCGCGCTAAGTGTAATCAACCGAAGAAAATCGAGAGTGGGTATGGCTTTAGAAAATCATCTCGAGCATATTTTTAATGAGAATTTTGTCCTTTTCGACAGAGGAAAAGTTACCGAACATAAGAAAAAACCAGACTTTATATTTCCCAGCATCGGAAGCTATAAGGATATTACGTTCTCAAAAGAAAAGCTTTCCATGCTTGCTGCCAAGTATAGTTGTAAAGATCGCTGGAGGCAGGTGATCAATGAAGCAAATCGAATAGACATAAAACACCTCGTCACATTTGAAAGAAGTATCAGTATCGACCAAACAAGCGAAATGCAAGCACACAACCTACAACTTGTTGTACCTAAAATCCTCCATGAAAGCTATGACGTAGAGCAAAGAAATTGGCTAATGAGTTTAGAACAATTCATCGATCATGTCAAAGGTCATCAAGCACAAGATCACTTATAATTAAATAGTGACACATTCATAAAAACATATACCCCTCGAGCTGAAAACTACTTGGCTCGAGGGATTCGGAACAACGTATAAATAACCACCGCTAATCCAATGGCCCACCAAGATAAACCAAATCGGTGGGTTACAGGAATGCTTAGAAGAACCATATTCAATAACACCATGCAAACCGCATAAAAAAGGGTGTCTTTTACCATTTTACTTAATTTCATATATTTCTCCTTTGGTGCTTAAGTTTCAATTTTTTGGATAAAACCCAAAAAGCCTACGCTCGAGTCATATGCACAGTGTAGCAAAAAGCACGCTCGAGCCACCCCCTCACCCTGCCCTGACACAGCCACTGCCTAATGGGTTAAACATACGTCGCGCTTTCCCCCTCGAGGGCGGCTAGAATAACCCCTACCCCATGCCCCCATTCCAACATTCATTCCCCTTCGATCCCAGCTATGGCTATACCTTAGAAACCTTGCTCGAGGTACAACCCCCGCCTGCTCCAGCGGATTTTTTGCAATTCTGGACGGCGCGGTATGCACGCTTACTCGAGCTAGATCCCAATCCACAACTTAGCCTGTGTCCTTCTCCGTTGCCAGGAATGCAGCTTTACCTGATTCGTTACACCTCGAGCGGGGGTTTTGACATTGGGGCTTGGCTGCTGAAGCCCCAATATGGCCCCCTCGAGCGGGGTATGGTGGTGGGGCATGGTTACGGAGGGCGTGACGGGCCAGATTTGAACTTACCTTTCCCTCGAGCGGCTTTACTGTTCCCGTGTTTTCGGGGGATTTCACTGAGCAAACACCCCCCCATCTCGAGCGACCCCAATTTTCATGTACTGCACGACATTGACCAACCCGGAAAGTACATTTTGGGCGGCTGTGTGGAGGATTTATGGCTGGGGGTTTCGGTTTTGCAGCGGTTATTTCCAGAACTCGAGGGGCATATTGGTTATATGGGACGCAGTTTTGGTGGTGGAATTGGGGCGCTGGCCTTGGCAGTGGAGGCTCGAGTGTCCCGCGCCCATTTGTGCGTTCCCACTTTTGGCAACTACCCTTTGCGGTTGACTTTGCCCACTCAGGGCAGTGGCGAAGCGGTGCGAAACTATGCCAAGCTGCATGGTGATGTGCTGCAAACCTTGCAGTATTACGACGCGGCAACCGCTGCTTGCCACATCAAAATCCCCATGCACATCGCCGCCGCGCTCTTCGATCCTGTGGTGGCTCCACCTGGGCAGTTTGCCATTTATAATGCAATACAGACCGCTAAAATCCTCTTTCCGCTCGAGGCAGGGCATTTCGATTTTGCTGGGCTGGCACAGCAAGAAAGCGATTTGCTCGAGCAAGTTGGAACTTTCTTTGAGGCACTATGAACCGTGAATACCACAATTGGTACAGCCCACGGCTCGAGCGCAACATGGAGATGTTGGTTTTTGGTCATGCGGGAGCCAAGGTACTGAGTTTTCCTACCCGAGAAGGGCGTTTTTTTGAATACGAAAGCTTGCGTTTGGTAGGATCTTTGGAACATAAGCTCGAGGCGGGGCAAATTCAATTGTTTTGTGTGGAAGGACTCGCCTACGAGATTTTTTATAACCGTTGGCTACATCCCGCTGACCGCATTCGGCGCTATCTCACCTACGAACAATATCTCTTACACGAAGTATTGCCGTTCATGAATACCAAAAATAATCATCCCTGTACCATCGCGCATGGATGCAGCTTGGGAGCCTATTACGCGGCTAACTTTGCCTTTCGTCATCCCGAACTCTTCAGCAAACTATGTGCTTTTTCGGGACGTTATGATTTAACCCTCGAGATTGAAAGTTTCCACAATCTCTTTGATGGCTACTACGACGACCAAATTTACTTCAATACCCCATCCCACTACCTTCCCAATCTAAACGATGAAACAAAACTTCGCGCTTTACGTTTGCTCGAGGTGGTTTTGGTGGTCGGTAAAGAAGACCCCTTCCTCGAGAACAATCAACAGCTTAGCCGTATTTTGTGGGATAAAGGGGTTTGGAACGCGCTACACGAATGGGATGGACGAGCGCATCAAGGGCATTATTGGCGCAAAATGGCACCACTTTATATTTAGGGATTTATATTTAGGGATTTATATCTATAAAATAAGCTGCCCAATCACTGCATATAAGTAGCAATCTCTTGGTTTGGAACATCGTATTTACAACGGTACACAAAATGAGCAAAGCATAATGAACAACAAACAATGGTTTAAGTTGTAGTCATTAGTTTATCCGAGGGTAGAACCGAACATTTAGATATTTTCACTATATTTATTTATAATTCACATAAATTTTAACAAATATAAAGTAAGATGAGTACGATAAAGCACGTTTGCAAAACGCTTAGATTCTAGAGTTTAAGTGTCTGGCACATGCTTTAATTTTGTACACCCGCAAACGGCCAAAGACAGCTTTGCCCGCAATTAAATTGACGGGTTGGGGCTGGTGACGCTTTTATACCACCAAAGAGGTATAAAATATCCACGATGAGGAATTTTAGATGAGGCATGTTTATGGCGAATGAAACCAAAAGTATCGGTGCTGCACTGGTCGATGTTTTCGATGCAGGACTGAGTTTAATCAAGACCGAGGTGCGAATTTTTGGTCGCAACCTTTCCAAAGCCATCAAAGCCAAGGGCTTGGGTGTGGTGCTTTTGTTGGCTGCTTTGGGGCCAATTGGCATTGCGATTATTTTTCTACTGCTTGCCTTTTATCAAATGTTGACCGACCTAGCGGGCTTACCTGGCTGGGGCGCTTCACTGATCATGTTTTTTGTGTCGCTACTGGTCACGGTTATTTTGGTGGTTATGGGCATGAAAAAATTGGGGGCGGAAGATGAGTGACAAGCTAAATGACAAGCTGGGCAAACTCCGTGAGTCCAGCCACACCCTCGAGGAAGATTCACGCTCGAGCGACCAAAAGCAGCGCGACGCTGCCAAGTTACGCTTGCAAGAAAGCATCGAACTGCTCACCGAAAAAACCGATTTGCACCTGAAAATGCAAGTCCAACCGCTCAAAATGATTGGTGGCTCGGTGGGGGGCGGATTTTTGACAGGCTTTTTGCTGGGTCGCCGTGGGCGCAGAATCAAGAAGGTTTTTGTAGAACGGGCCAAAGTTCGCAACCTCAAAAGTGGCAAAACCACCGAGGCCCACTTTGTCTCGAGCGATAACCGCAAAGGGCTGGGAGCCGCAATCACAGGAATTTTGGTGACGACTGTACTGAAAATTGCCCAAGAACAATTTTTGTCCCCCTTGCTCGAGAACTACACCAAAACACTGCTCGAGAAGACCAAGAAAGAGCAAAAACAGGGCAATACTACGGTGATTCCCCCTCGAGAGCGGAGATAAGCGGGTAAGAAAAAGATTGTGTTGCTCGAGCTGTCTTGACCTTACAGCAGCACCTTACGGGCTTGGTCGCTTTTGGTCGTTACGAATAACGAATAACGAACAACGAAAACCATATACATACAGTTCCCCGTATAATCTCTTCCATGAGTACCGTACCTAACAGCATCGTTATTTTGGATTTTGGCAGTCAGTACACCCGCCTAATCGCGCGGCGTTTTCGTGAATTGGGCAGTTTCAGTGTGATTTTACCTGGAAACGCCCCCCTCGAGCGGATTATGCGGGAAAACCCCAAAGGTGTTGTGCTTTCGGGTGGCCCCTCGAGCGTCTACGATGAAGCCGCGCCGCAGCCCGATGCAGCCTTGCTCTCGAGCGATTTGCCCATTTTGGGAGTTTGTTATGGGATGCAGTTTTTGGCCCATCAAGCGGGCGGAACTGTAGAGCGGGTAGGGAAACGCGAATACGGCAAAGCCGAGCTGACCCAATTTAGTGGAGATCTTTTTACGGGCCTCGAGGGGGAATTTGTGGCTTGGATGAGCCATTCCGACAGCGTAACCCGCCTGCCCACGGGCTATACGGTGGTGGCCTCCACATTGGATACCCCCGTCACCGCCATCGAAAACCAGCAGCTCAAACGCTACGGCGTGCAGTTTCACCCCGAAGTGGTGCATACCCCCAAAGGGGGCCAACTCCTCGAGAACTTCTTGGCGATTTGCCAAGTGGAACGCACCTGGACGGCCCAACATATTTTGGATGAACTGATCGGCAATGTGAAAACCCAAGTGGGCAGCGGGCGGGTGCTGCTGGGTATTTCGGGCGGGGTGGACTCCAGCACTTTGGCTTTGCTGCTGGCAAAAGCGGTGGGAACCCAACTGACCGCCGTATTTGTGGATCACGGCTTGCTGCGTTTGGGCGAGCGGCAACAGGTGGAAAAAGCCCTGCGACCCTTGGGAGTCAACTTGGTGTGTGTGGATGCCTCCGAGCGCTTTCTGGGCGCACTCAAAGGAATCAGTGATCCCGAAGAAAAACGCAAAATCATCGGGCGTGAATTTATTCGGGTGTTCGAGGCTGAGGCTGGGCAGTATGGCCCTTTTGAATTCTTGGCCCAAGGTACCCTCTACCCCGATGTGATCGAATCGGCAGGCGGCGAAGGGGCTGCCAATATCAAAAGCCACCACAATGTCGGCGGCCTGCCCGATGACCTCGAGTTTAAATTGGTGGAACCCTTCCGCACCCTGTTCAAAGATGAAGTGCGGGAAATCGCCCTGTTGCTGGGCCTGCCTGAAGATATTCGGATGCGCCACCCCTTTCCTGGGCCTGGCTTAGCCATTCGGATTTTGGGCGAAATTACCCCCGAAAAAATTGCCATTTTGCAGCGAGTAGACGACATTTTTATCTCGAGCCTGCGGGAATTTGGTTTGTACGGCAGCACCTCCCAAGCCCTCGCGGTGCTTACCCCAATTCGTTCGGTAGGGGTGATGGGCGACGAGCGTACCTATTCCTACACCGTGGCCCTGCGTGCCGTGACCACTGCCGACTTTATGACCGCGCAGTTTGCAAGGTTGCCCTACGAATTCCTCGAGGTAGTCTCGAGCCGCATCGTCAACCATGTCCACGAGATCAACCGTGTGGTCTATGACATCACCAGCAAACCGCCTGCCACCATCGAGTGGGAATAAAATCTAGCCCAAAAATCCATATCTAAAATACAAACCGCCCCACTCGATGGCGGTTTTTTTCCCAAACTTTTTCCAAACTTTTCCCAAAAATACTTTCCGCTCGAGGGTTTTGCTTGTACCCTACTAAGAATGACCCTTGCCACCACCCTAAAACTTAAAAAAATTCAAGCCAAAGCCATTCTGGAAGCGCTCGAGGGGTTGTACCCCGATGCTCAAACCGAACTGGATCACAGAAATGTGTTTGAGCTATTGGTGTCCACGGTGCTTTCGGCGCAGTCCACCGACAAGGGCGTAAATTCGGTGACTCCCGAGCTATTCAAAAACTATCCCGATGCGGCGACCCTTTCCCAAGCAGACCTCGAGCGGGTGGAACAGCTTATTGCTAAGATTGGCTTTTTTCGGGTGAAGTCCAAAAATATTGTGCGCCTGTCACAGATTCTGCTCGAGAAACATGGGGGCCAAGTACCCAAGGATTTTGCAGCCTTGCTCGAGCTGCCTGGAGTGGGACGCAAAACTGCCAATGTGGTGCTGGCAAATGCCTTTGGGCGGCCCGCGATTGCGGTGGATACCCATGTGGGACGTTTGGCCCGTAGGCTGGGCCTGAGCAACCATACCGACCCCGATAAAGTGGAAGAGGATCTCGAGGCAGTTTTCCCCAAAACATGCTGGGTTTTCATACACAATGCCCTAATTTTTCATGGGAGACGGGTGTGTAAGTCGCAAAAACCGCAATGTGAACACTGCACCCTCGAGGCATTGTGTCCCAAGATCGGTTTATAGAAGGTTGATAGCGCAAATTGTCCCCAGCATCCACGGGTTGAGCCAGCTTTATTGGGGGTCTCACACAAAATGGTTTAAAGTAAAGCCATGACCACAGCCGATTTCTTCACTCAACTTTACCAAGTGCAAAGCATGGACTTGGAGCTGGATCGGCTCAGGCACAGCGAAACCCATCTTCCCCCTTTGCTTGCCGAAACCCGCAGCCAGTTTGAACTGCTTAACGAGCAAATCAGTGAAATCCTCGACGAGATCGATAGAGTCCGCCGCGCTTCCGAAAAAAACGAGCGTGAACTCGAGGATTATCAAGCCAAACTGGGCCGCGCTCGAGCTGAGCAGATCAAAAATGCCTATGACAGCAAGGCCCAAACCCAATACGAAAATCTGATTCAACAACTGCAAGACCGCGTTTCGGAAATTGAGGAAGCCCTCGAGCCGCTGTACGAGCGCCGCGAAAGCCTGACCCAAAAGAAAAGCGAATTGACCAAAGAACATAAAGCCATGCGCCCCCGCCTCGAAGAACTCGAGGGACAGGACGAAAAACGCATCGAGGCACTGCGCGAAACCTTTGCCAAGCAAAAAGTAACCCGCGATAAACTGTTTACCGACCTCTCGAGTGTGGATCGTCGGGCCATGACCGACTATGCCATCGTGCGAAAAACTAAATCCGAAGCTATGGTCGCCATTAACAATGGGCGGTGCAGCGGTTGCAACATGCAACTGCCCATGTTGATTTTGCAAAAAGTGGCTGCTGGCAAGCCTCCCGTTCCCAAATGTCCATCTTGCGGGCGTTTGCTGATTCGCGTGTGAACGAACAGCCGCCTGGCCCCTCGAGCCGACCCCGCTTTGCAGCCAACCTCGAAGCGAGCCTTGGCGTGCGTGCCGCACGAGGCCGCGATGCCGAAGCCTTGGTACAGATGTGTTTGGGCTGGAACGGCGCACCCGCCCACCAAAACCCCGAATTGCTGCTCGAGCTATGGAATCAAACCCTGACCGACGACGACTCGAGCGTGTATTTGGCCTACCAAAAAGATCCCAGTAAGGAAAATGTGGTGGGCTTTGTACATGTAACCTACCAAGCCCGTCCTGCACGGCTGGGCTGGCGGGCCACCCTCGAAGAGCTACACACCATAGTTACCCCAGATTCCAGCGAAGCAGTCGCTCGAGCGCTACTTGCGGCGGTGGTTAGTGAATGCCGCCGCCGTGGAGATGTGATTGCGCTGTACCTGCTCACCCAGCCTGACCTGGAGCCACATTACAGCGAAAGTATATACGCCGAGTTGGGCTTTGTACCACGCGGGCGAGATGTGTTGATTTGGCAGGGGCAACTGCTCGAGTAGGTGCTTTAGGCATTTTCAGCATCCAAACATCTTTTTGCGTTACCCTAGAGGGCGTGAGCCAAATGCCTACCCCTACTTCCGAAGCCAATTCTGCACCCAAACAGGGATTTCACATTCCCAAAATCCTCATCGACCTATTTTTTACGTTGGCAATTCCCATCACGTTGTTGGCATCCAAGCTGCCTTTTACCAGCTTCAATTTTTCGGATGCCATTGGCACTCGAGCGGCTTTTGTGGCAGCGGGCTTGATTCCCGCTGCCTACATTTTGTGGGATACCTGGCGCACCAAAAAATTTAACCCCGTCACTGCGCTTGCCGCAGGTTCGGCCCTAACCGGTGGAGCATTGTCGTTTTTACAAATTGATGGCTGGCGCTTTGCACTCAAAGATTCGTATGCCTCGATTGTGGTGGCTTTTGTGATGTTAGGTTCGTTGATTTTGGGGCGACCTTTCTTTGGATTTGTGCTTAAAATTGCTTTGGCCCAAACTCCAGAACATGAGCGCCTGATGGATCGTTTGATCGTTTCACCCACAGTTAAGAAAGCCTTATTTTGGGGAACTCTAACTATTTTAATTGAAGCACTACTCAACGGCACACTCAATTATTGGGTTAATCTGAAAAATGTAGTGGCTGTCTTTGGAAGTAAAGATTTCAATGATCAGGTGGCTAAGGTCAATGCGATTATGCGGCTTCCCAGTATTGCAATGACTTTTATTGCTTATGGCTTGGCCTATTACGCCGTGCAATGGGGTGCGCCAATGCAGCCGACCGTAGCCGCTGCACTGGTTCTGCTGTTCCTCGCCGACTGG
>JANYFS010000559.1 GCA_025359705.1 Deinococcales bacterium
ATCCCACAGCGGCACATTCAGCTCGTCACGCAGTCCTGGCAGGGCGGCACTGGCGGCGGTATTGCAGGCCATCACTACCCCTTCCACCCCGCAACGCTCGAGGAAATGGCTGATCCCATAGGCAAAATTCTCCACCATCTCTCGAGGTTTGCGACCATACGGAACTCGAGCGGTATCGCCCAAATAGATAAAATCTTGATCGGGAAGCATTTGCCGCAGCACCTTTAGCACGGTCAAACCCCCCACCCCAGAATCAAAAACCCCCAGCGGCGAGCTGAGGTGACGGGCGCGTTCTAAAGCATCTTGCAACATGGCTCGAGTATAAGAGGAGATGAGGGTAAGAGGGTAAGAGCGTATGAAAAAGCTCGAGTGCCTCGAGTGAGGGAAAGAGCAAGAGATTGGAGAAATCTTAATGTTTCTCTTCCCCTCGTTTTCTTGGCTCAAGCCTGCGGTCACCTTCAAGGGGTGGATCTTGACACTTGGCTCGAGTAGGTCTATATTTTGAATACAAATTCATTTGAATGAACGTTCATTCAAAATATTCATCAATTCACCCTCTTACCAGCGCAAAAAGAACTCAAAAGGAGTGCCTATGGCACGTAAACCCAACCCCGAACTTCAAGAAAAAGTTGCGGCGCTCAAGCGAGAACAGATTCTTCAGGCGGCCCGCAGTGTTTTTGCCGAAAAAGGTTTTCACCGCGCTACCATAAAAGAGATTGCCGCTCGAGCGGGGGTGGCAGATGGTACGGTTTATAACTATTTTGCAAATAAAAACGCCCTGCTGTTGGGCTTGCTGGATTGGATCAACCAGAGTGATCGGCGGGAGAGCGATTTTCAGCAGTTGCAAGAGGGCAATACCGAGGCTTTTGTACGCGAATATACCCGTCAGCGCTTCGCTTTTTTGGGGGGTGAGGGTTTGAAGCTGTTTCAAGCCATTTTGCCCGAAATCCTTGCCAATGCGGAGCTACGCAGCCTTTACCGCGAGAAAATTATTGCCCCTACTTTTGCCAGCGCAGACCACATTTTATTGCCTTTGCTACGGGGCCAAGATCCCGCGCGTTCGCTGGAAATCGACCAAGCCAAACTGATTTTGCGGCTCGAGGCTGCCCTAATGGTGGGTTTGATTGTGCTGCGAATTATTGGAGACGATCACCTCGAGGCATATTGGGACAAGGCTCCTGATTTGGTTGCGGATTTTATGCTGTCGGCTTTTGGTCTTTTGGAACCTACCCAAGTCGAACCTGCCCAAGCTGAACCCGCTCAAGCCACACCCACTCCAAAATCTGCCCTAGAATCTGCTCCAAAAACCACTAAAAGAGCTGCTAAAAAAGCTGCTAAAAAAGCTACTCAAAAATTGGAGGAACCTGTATGACCACAGACCTGAGCAAAACCCAACGCAACCTCCCCAGCCCTATTTCCCTCGAGGCGGTGGACATTACCGCAGCCCGTTTCAAGGCCAACCCCTTTGCTACTTTTCAAGCGTGGCGCGAAACGCGGCCCGTTGCGCCTGTCAAAGTGCTGGGTCAGCGAGCGTGGATGATTACCCGCTACGACGATGTTTTGGCGGCGCTGAAGGATGAACGCTTGGTCAAGGATCGGCACAATGCACCCGCCGTTGGCAAAGAAAGCAAAAAACAGGCCGCAGTCTGGATGCCTGGTTTTCTTAAGCCCCTCGAGCGCAATATGTTGGATTTGGACGCGCCCGATCACACGCGGCTGAAGGGCTTGGTACATCAGGGGTTTACCCCGCGTTTGATTGCTCAAATGCAGAATCGCATTCACAGCTTGGCCCATCAGTTGATTGACCAAGCGCAGGCCAAAGGGAAAATGGAGTTAATCCATGATTTTGCGGTGCAGGTTCCCCTAACCATCATCAGCGAAATGTTGGGTATTCCGCAGCAGGATCGGGCGCGGTTTCAGCGCTGGTCGAGTGTGGCGGTGAGCATGAGTACGCCGCTCGATGGCTTGCTTGCCCTGCCCAGTTTGTATCAGTTTGTTAACTACCTGCGCCGCCTGATTCAACAGCGCCGCCTCGAGCCACAAGACGATTTGATCAGCGCCTTGGTGCAGGCCAAAAGCGAAACCTCGAGCCTATCCGAAGATGAATTGATTGCAATGGTGACCATTTTGCTGATTGCGGGCCACGAAACCACCGTAAACCTGATTGGCACTGGGGTTTTAACCCTACTGACCCACCCAGAGCAGCTCGAGCAACTGCGTACACGGCCCGAACTCATGAAATCTGCGGTGGAGGAGCTGACCCGTTTTACCGCCCCTGTGTTACTGGCAACCGAGCGTTATGCCCGCCAAGACCTCGAGATTGCAGGCACCCGCATTCCGCAAGGTGAATTGGTCTTTGCGGCAATCGGTTCGGCAAACCGCGACCCCAGCCGCTTCGAGAACCCCGACGTTTTACAGCTCGAGCGAAGCAACAACAAACATCTGGGTTTTGGGCAAGGGATTCACTACTGTGTGGGCGCACCTTTGGCACGGCTCGAGGCTAGTATTGCCTTTGGGGTTTTGCTCGAGCGCTTGCCCATGCTGCGCCTTGCGGTGCAACCCGAAGCCCTGCGCTGGAATACCGGTTTGGTTACTCGAGGGGTGAAGGCGTTGCCTGTGCTGTTTTAGACTTTTTGTGACAATCTAAATTCATTGTGTGGGAAGAGTTGAGTAGCCTAACTTTAGTGTCATACTGCCCCGCTCTCACCAACTCATCCAAAAATCTTGTATATTTTTCATGAATGTTTAATATGCCCCATAGATTTTTAAGTTTTTCATTGGTGCTATTTCTACTGTTGGGGAAGACAACAGCCACCCCCGTAACTCCGCAGGCAAAACCAGATGGATCTAGCCTCGAGTCGGCCCGAGTTGCACTTGAGAAAACGGTGCGTGCTGCCATTACACAATCGGGGGGAGATCCCGAAAAACAACAAATTCACCTTGTTGTGGCCCTCAAAACAGGATACTTTAGTGAAGATCCGCTTAGAGCAACTGCGGCACGCGACTTGGTTACTAATTTCGCCGCAGATTTTTTGGTTCCTGGTGATGTACTGACTGCCCGTGCATTCGAGTTTGGCTTATGGTCACATAAAGATCCTGCACAACTTACACTCAACCTTGAAGACAAAACGGCGCACGATGCCACAACGAGAAAAGCGCTTTTCAGTTCGCTTTGGCCTATCACACCCAAGGCGGGTAGTGTGGGTGGGCATGATACCGAGCGCACTCTGGTCGAATTGACCCGTGAATTCTCCACAGAAACCAATGTGGTCTTGGTATTGATCAGCAATTTCGCAGCCAGCCAAGGTACGGCAGGCGAATCTTTGCTGGGAAGTAATGCTCCAGACTATCAAAGCGTGCTTGAACAATGGAGCCGAATCGAAGGAACCCAAGAAGGGGCCACCCTCGAGCTACCTATCAACATGATTTTGCCCCAAAATACCACCAGTGCAGTCAGTCTGGCTGCTATTGTGATGGTTCCAAAAACATTTTCGGGTACGATGTTTACTCAAGGGACACGCACAACGCTTTTGGGTGTAGAAACGGCTCTACAACCCGCAGCATCTGGCGGCTCGAGTCTTCCAATCTTTATTGGATTGGGGGTTTTGCTTTTGGGTGGGATTGTTTTTTTTCTACTCAAAAACAATAAAGGTACAGGCGGAAGCCGAGGTAAACGGGTACTCGAGGTACAAGGTCAACGTTTTGAACTATCTTCAATAACTCAAGGAAAAGGGATTGTGGTATTGGCGGGCAAAGGCTACACCAACGACTCGAGCGAAGCAGTTGTTGAGTTCGATAAAGTACCAAGTGGAATGCGATTAGCTAGGTTAGTCAAGACCGCTCGAGGGGTTAAAGTTGAACACAGCCAAGGAGATCTTGAACTCAAAGATATTGATGGTGATTTGCCTTCCGATCCTATTATTTTGCGAGATATAGGGGAATACGCCTTGAATTTTGAGGGTCGTGTACAAGGTGAGACGGGTGTACCACGGCTTGTGCGAATTGGTGTTGTAGTATCAATTGGTGAAGACCTTTAACCGTCAATCTCTAATCGTTAAAAGGAGAAAACCCTATTTATGAACGAGCTATGGCATCAGATTGTTCCGTTGTTTACAGATACCCTCTTTTATATGAGGGTTGTGGTGGGTGTGCTTGTTTGGTATCTTCTCACCATAGCTTTATCCCATCTTGTTTTTGATCGTGGAGGTCGTGAGGGTGTAGAAGCGATCATGCTGGCAAGTTGGCTGGCAGTATTGCTAGTAATGGTTTCGGGTGCTTTGCTGGGCTATTTCGTATGGTCTAGTTTGGCGCTTGCTGTTTCACTTGGTGTCTTTTTATTCGTGCTTCCTGTTTTACTCATCTTGTTGCTAGGTCGCTTGGGATCGGCAAACGCCTAAAAGGAATCTTATGTCTGATTTAAGAGTTTATAAAACCTTGGTTATTGGTTTGGGCAGTACCGGAACTCGAGTATGTGAAGAACTGGCAGATCGGATTGATGGGGAAATTGGTTCTCTCGAGCGTGCGCCGTGGGTCGAGTTTTTATGCCTAGAAACCGATGTATCCCAAAGAAGCCCGCACTTTCAGGGTACGGATAATTTTCGTACCTTAAGCATCTCCCCAGATGTATATAGTGATATTTTGAGTAATCCGCATAATTACGATGATAGTATTGCGCTGACCCGCTGGGCAGACCTCGAGACTCTTAAACAAATTCCAGGTAAAGCAGTAAACACGGGTGCAGGCAATATTCGTATGGTAGGTCGCTTAGCACTGCTTTATCCCGATAATTATAAAGATATTAAGTTGGCACTCGAGGCGCGGTTGGCTAAATTGCGCGACCTTACCGCAGCTCAAGCTAAGGTAAAGCTAAATCATGATGCGGTAGGGCATGAAACCGAAATTAGTTTTGCCAGCCAAATGGATTTGCGGATTTTTGTAGTAGGTACGCTCATGGGTGGAACCTGTAGTGGGAGCGCCTCAGATATGGGTATATTACTGCAAACAATGTTGAATGGGGATGAAAAAGCAATTGGTATGTTTACTTTACCACATCCTCAATATAGCATTACTCAAGATGATAAAGCCGAGTTGCGAAAAACCAATGCTTATCATGCCTTGCAGGAACTAAACCAGTACCTGAACTATAAAGACGCAAAACGATATAGCTCTATAAAATTCCCCGATAAAGTGTCTGGTGAACCTGTTCTTACGCCAGATACCCCTCTTTATGACTTGGTATATCTTGTCCGTCCTCGTAATAATACCAAAGAAGATGAACCAAAACTGAATAGTGCGGTAGCAGACCGAATATTCCTCAATATTTTTGTCCCAGACGTGGATTTATTTAGTAAAAAAGTAGATGGTGGCACACCTCCACCAAAAGATGGGCGTAGTTTTGCTTTTGCGACCTTTGGGCTTTCAACAATTGAATATCCTGTACGTCGTATTATTGAAGCTTGCAAGTTGAAAAGTTTAACTCATGCCCTTCGCAAATGGAAAGATCGTGATTTGGTAGGTAAGCTTGAAGACCAACTTGATGAACTGGGTTTAAATGCGCCTACCTTACTCGAGCTTTTGATGCGAGATAGTGGTGGAGCCTCGATCCGTTCCCAGCTTGAGGGCCAAACCCGTAAAGTTGTGGCTGCTGCCAAACGGGGCGACCTTGCGGGTGCAGATAAAGCACTCGAGGAATTTAGAGGTGCATTTAGCAGTCAAAAGGGCAGTGGTGAAGGTTTATCTGGATTGGCTTCTCGAACTGTGCAACAAAATCGCGCTCGAGCCGCACAAGAAATTACGGGCGGTTTTGGTGCGTATCTGCGGGCCAGATTGCTTGATTATGACATTGGGCCAAGCCCGCTACTGGCTTTGATGAATGGTGTTACCGAACGGGTAGGAGCCTTGCGTGCTTGGGAAGCATCCGAAGTCAAACCAAGTGCAGCAGGTAATGTGCTTGAACGGATTGGAGATATTCGTAGAAATACCTTGTTGGGAATGTTCTTTTTGAAGAATAAAGCCATGCGCCGCCATCTGAAACCCCTAGAAAAATCTTTGCGTGACGAACTCAATGCACGTTTGGAACAGCTTGCCAAAGGGGTACTTTTTGATAGTGGTGTAGGTACTAAAATCGAAAAAGGAACTTTAAGTCTAATCGATTCAGAGTCGCGTGTGCTGGCTAAACGTCTTCGCAACCTTAAGACTCGTTTAGATCGGCAAACCTATCTTTGGTCTACTCAGGCTAATGACCTCGAGAATCGAAAAAATGATATTAATGGCTTGGCATTATTTGAAGTTGCTCCAAATGGTACAGTGGATAAAGAATTTAAAAAAGCACTGCCTGATGGGGAGATAGACCGTTTGGGGGCTAGTATTGTGGCATCTTGGCTTGCCTTGGGAGATGGAGTAATGCCCAGCGATAACCAACCCGATTGGCTCAGTGCTTCTTATAATCCAGGCCAAGCTGCTTTTGAAATACCACAACTCATGGGCCTTGAGCGCATTGCGGTGGAACCCTTTAAATCCCTAGATGATCCACATAATAAAGACATTGCTACTCGTCTATTTGAAGCAACTAGTACAGGTTTTGACCCTGAGCAGGCAGCTAGGGGAGCCGCTGGTGAAGCTCGAGTCTTTCTTCCTATTCAAGATAATCTAGGGCAGCCCGATCCAATGAGTCCATTACCTAAACGTAAAGTAATGCTAGGTCGTAATATTCCTGAACGCCTTAAGTCTGCTTTAACCCAGTGGCGAACAGTTACTCCAGGAGCTACGGTTAGTGAAATTGACAACCCTTTTCGCATCGTTATGCTTGAAGAGTGGTGGAATTTTTCACTGAGAGGTTCACTGGATATTACAACCACTTTGGCAAGTGCCAAAAGTGACCTTTTTTCAACCTATTTTACCCGTAAGCGTGAAGATATAGATTGGACTCCGCTAAGTGATTCCGAAATCAAAGAACTTCAAGATGCTGAACAGCTCATTATTTTGGGTATTCTTCATGGAATACTCAAGCCCGAACGGGGCCAACTTTTTATGGATTGGCCTAAAATGGCAGGTGAGTCGGATGATCCGCTAGCTAGGCGTAGGGGTTTTGCGCTTGACATTGGTAAAGCAGCGCGAACCCTCGCTTTTGACCTTCGGGATCAAGGAGGGCGCTCACTTGCCAACGCTCGAGTGCTATTAAATAGCCGAATTGAAGAAGTGTACCGCACTCAATTCTTGAAAAAATACGACACGCCTGCTCGAGCTGCTGAAGCATACGTTCTTTTCCTAAATACCCAACAGCTCGAGGGTGAAGGGCATATCGTCCGAGGATGGGAGCCTGCTGTTGTACAAAAACTATTGGTTAAATACTGCCGAAAAGATAATGAGCTTATTCGCGCACTCTTTAAAACATTTCCGCCAGACAGTACGCTAATACAAAGCCTGCACCGCCAAAATGGTGAACGTCGCCCTAAAGGTAACGGTGTTTTTCCTGAAGATGGTTACTACTGTAAAGTGTGTGGGGGATCGGTTGGTTTGACTCATGACCAAGTTCTTGAAAATGCATTGCAGTGTGGATATCACCCAGATGATCCCCAGCATCCTTTTGGTCGAAGTTACGATTTCTTTGCAGGCACCACACTTGATTAAGCTTAATATTTATAACTAGAGGGGGTTTATAGTTATGGAATTGATTGGTATATTTCTCAATCTCAAACCAGAAGGTTGGTTGGTTTTTTTCGCAATTATGGTTCCCCTAATTCTATGGGTGATTCGGGTATGCCTCTTCTCTCTCAATACCTTTAATATTGAGAGAAACCACTTAAATATACTTCGCGTGCTGTTGCAAAAACACGCCGAAAGTGAATCTTTGCTCGAGCGCGAAGACCTCGAGCCAGAGATCCAGAAGATGCCACGCCATAGTTTTGTGCGGCGTATGTGTGAAGGTGTGTTGAACTCACGCCAAATGGCTCAGCCCGATATTGAAGCACTGCTTAATCTGATTGGTACTAGAGAACAACTCAAATTGGGCGCGGTGCGTAACGCTCCTAACTTGTTGATGCTAGCAGGATTGTTGGGTACGGTTTTGGGATTGGCTGCATCTATTGGAACCTTGGGGCCACAAGTGGCTCGAGCCGCAACTGCGCTTAATCCTGGAGAGCTTTCAGGAAGTTTGGGGCAAACTTTGGGTCAGATGCAAGGTGCTTTTGGTAGTAGTTTATGGGGTATTTTCTTTTCTCTGCTCGCTTCAGTGCTTTTAGGTGCAGTCAGTAGCGCACGTTTGGCGCTGGTTGGAGAACTTCAGGATTTTGCATTGATTGAATTGATTCCTAAGACTTTTGCCCGTTCTACCGAAGAGCAGTTTGAACGTCAGATTAAAATGGTTAAGCAGAATTCCAATATTTTTCGCCAATTTGACACCACTATGAATGCTACGCTGGATCGTTTTAATGCTTTGGTCAATACCTCTGGAGAATCCCTCGAGAAAACACTAACCCACCTCGAGAGCATGACTCAAGAGGTGGGAGGCGCACTCGAGCAGGTAACAGCTCAAGTGGGGACATTGGGTGAACAGCTTCGTGAAGGCGCGGTAGCAATGTCTGAAGCTCAAGACCGAGCCACCCGTACTTTTGGGGAAGCAAGACAAAATCTTGAGACGCAGCTTATTGGTCAAGCTAAGAACTTTACAGATTTGCAAGAGC
Organism: Deinococcales bacterium; assembly: GCA_025359705.1. Classification (GTDB taxonomy): domain Bacteria; phylum Deinococcota; class Deinococci; order Deinococcales; family Deinococcaceae; genus JACMOA01. Next base: position 8,682 of record JANYFS010000559.1, read on the forward strand.
GTTTTGGTGTCACCAGTATTCAGATTATTGAACGTGTGGATGGCGTAGCAGAACGTTTAAACCGTACAGTTGAAGCTTTTCAGGACGCTGCCAAAAATGATACCCACGAAGGACACAACCTGCGAGACAAATTGGATGAACGATTTGGACGACTCGAGCAAGTGTTAGGGAGTCAAATTGAAGTGCAACATGCTTCACTCGAGGCGGTAATATTAAATGTCAAACAGGCTTTTGGCGACTTGGAAAATACCCATAAACAAGGTGTAGCGTTGCTCGAGCGTGGTGTACGGGAAAGCCAAGTTCCTTTGCTCGAGTCTAAGGCCACCTTTGAAATGTGGCAGGTTTCATTGCAAACGACTTTGCAAGCATTTAAACAAGTTTTTTCAGGAGTTTCAAATAAGATAGACCTAACTTTGGGCCAAATGAAGGATGTAGCTCAAAATAATATCTTAGTATTAGAGGGATTGCAACCCCCACTCGAGCAAGTTGCTGAAAGTTTAGCGACCTCGATCAAAGTATTTCAAGTTGCCTCCGAGAATGGCAGTATTGAAGGTCGCAACTTACGAGATAAACTTAGTGAACGCTTTGATCAACTCGAACAAATGTTGAGCAATCAGATAGCCACTCAACACACTTCGCTTACAGCGGTAACGGTGGAAATTATACAAGCCTTTGCAATATTAGAAAACGCTCATAAGCAAGGTATAGAACTGCTCGAGCGTGGTGTGCGGGAAAGTCAAATTCCTTTGCTTGAGTCTAGGTCTACATTTGAAACGTGGCAAGTTTCTTTAAAGACTACCCTGCAAGGATTTGAGCAAGTATTTGATAGCATATCAAATAAATTAGATATGACTTTGGATAAAATGAAAGATACTACGCAAAATAATACACTAGTATTAAAAGACTTGAAAATACCACTTGAATCTGTGAGTGTATCTCTGGTGGGGTGGCAAAATACATTTGAGTCTACGCTCGAGCGATTTGATCATTTGTTGACTAAAATTGACTCTAAATTTTTCATGCCAAACAATGAGGATGTGCTAGATCCCTCAAGCTCTTTAGAAATAACCAATCCAACCCTCGAAATAGAGAATCTATTTGAAGTTTCACCGCGCTTGTCTCCTTAAACTGAGAGGTTATCTATGTTTAAAGTTTTGAATTCGGAAGAAGGAGTTAATCCATATATTGCATTAGCGGATCTTACTTTAAACTTGGTATTTATTTTGGTATTTTTTGTTGCTGCTGTACTTGCCATTGGTCAAGTGGGCTGGGATCAAGTTAAATATCGTGATGCTCAAAAAGAAGTTTTACAAGCTATCGAAGCCGCACCCCTTAGTGAGCGTCCTCAAGTATTACTTCCCGCCTTACGTAATGACCCTCCAGGCGCACAACGCTGGGCTTTTGCGGGTCGTAAGACCCCACTATTTATGCCAAATACTGCCCAGCTTACCCCCTTGGGCGAACGTAATTTACTCGAATTTGCCCGCGCACTTAATCGGGTTCGGAGTTGGAGACGTATTCGTATTGAAGGCCACACTTTGCCTCCTAAAAATAAGAGTTCAGAGTGGACTCTTTCGGCGCTACGAGCCTCGGTAGTAGCTGATTTATTTGCAACTCAAGCAGGTATTCCACCTTATTTTTTGGTTGTTGCTGCACGCGGAAGCCAAGTTAAGTTTAATGGAGACGATGGAAAAGCAGATGATCTAGCCAACGAACGAGTAGAGATTATAGTTGAGTATGCCCAACCTCAAACATCTCAGGTTATTCAAAAGCAAGTTCAACCATGATAGATAGTTATCCTTTTTTAAATTCCAATCTTAACCAAAAAATGGCGGTACTTGATTCATTATTTATTCTTCCAGAAGAGCTAGAGTACCTGCTAACTGATGCTTCAGTGCGTGTTCGACGTACCGCAGCCCGCCATAGCACGGTATCACTGGATTTTTTAGCTTTATTAGACCGTGCAGCTTCATCTGATTTAAACGTAACTTCCCAAGAATTAGAGTTACTTTCTCGTTTGGGGCCATATGCTCGAGAGATTGTAGCAAAGCACCCTAATACTCCTGAAAATATTTTATATAAACTTTTTGAGGAAGGTTATGGTAAAGCTTTAGCTTATAATCAAAAACTACCGTCTGACTTTTTAGATTTTTTGTTTAAAGATCCCAAATTATACGCTTTATTGGCACAGTATCAAAAAATTAATAGTTCTCAATTTAATATTTTAAATGGTGAAAAAGATATTAAAATTCGAGCTAATTTAGCTCGAAACCCGTATATTTCAATTTTTATGCTAAATATTTTAATGCAAGATGAAGATTGGGAGGTGCGTGAGGCTATATGTGAATCGCCTATTTTAAATTCTGACCTATTAACTAAACTTTCCAAAGATCGATGGAATCCCAGTGTACGTGAAGCGGTAGCACGGTATCCACACACTTCATCGGTTATATTAGACCACCTAGCAGAAGACCCCGATGAAGATGTACGTCTACAAGTTGCTTACAGTGCTAATGCACATCCTTACACCCTCGAGCGCTTGGGGAAAACCAATGATAAATCAGTTTTAGTTGCCATAGCAGCCAATCTGAACACTCCTGAGAATATTTTGGAATTATTGCAAGCAAATACTTTTTCCGCAGTTAAATCTGTTCTCGAGCTAAGGTATATGCGGTCTGAAAACTATTTAAATTTACGTATGGCACAAATGAGAAATCATGCAATGCGCTTAGTAGTAGCTACTCGTTTTATTACGCAGTCAGAGTTGCTCGAGCGCCTGTCTTTAGATCGTAATTCTCAGATTCGGGCATGGGTTGCGGCTCACCCTAACACTTCGGATACAGTACGTTTCTCGCTTTCTGGTGATGCTTCTTGGGAGGTTAGACAAGTGGCTCAGGCATATTTACATTCTCCACTACCTCTAACTAGCACGGCGAATACACCTTACTTAACAATAAGCTCTAATATAAAAATACGTTATGCCCTAGCAAGCCATCCCCAAGCCTTGAAAGCTCGATTGGAACAGTTGGTGGATGATCCATACCCTTCGGTGCGCCGCGCTCTTGCTTCTAACCCGCAATCATCTTTAAAAATGTTGATCAATTTGGGTGTAGATAAACATTTGCACTCACTATTACTTTCTCACCCCCTACACGGTACGACTTTGAGTACACAAATTGAAGAATCGGAACGTAGTGAAGCTTCTAGGGAAGACACATCTAGCCAGCGATTATACGAATTATCGGAATCCTCAAATGAGTCGGTACGAGCCAACGTTGCTTCCAACCCCGTGACATCCAAAGAGATTTTGCTCTACCTTGCTCAAGATACTAGCGTTATAGTTAGACGGCACCTATCTTGTAATGCACAGGCACCTGATGATGTTTTGCTAAAATTGCTTGATTTTGCGAATGATATAATTATATTTTCAATTTTAAAACGTTTGTTTGTTAGTAGTGCTATTCTTGAAAAATTATCTTTACGTGCTTCAGTCGAGGTGCGGCGAGTATTGGCAAGCCGAAAAGATATAAATGACGTAATTATAAAACATATGTGCAAAGATACAGATAAGACTACTCGATTAAATCTAGTGCAAAATGTTGCGTTATCAGAAATTTTAATCAATATTCTTATTAATTCAAATATGGGATATGAATACGATATGCTTATTGCTAGGCATCCAAATATAAATTCAGAAAATTTAGAGTTTTTATTAAAACGATGGAATAATAGACCAAGAATGATGCTTCAAATAATAAGTCATAATAAAATAAATGCGAAAACACTAGAATATTTAGCACGTCAATATGTTGAAAAATTAGAGAAAAATTCTCGAGGGATACGCTTATGGCTTAAAAAATGGGGATTTGGCGGATCGGAGCGGGAATACATTGAAATATTGCGAATAGTGGCAAAAAACCCTAATTCTACATTTTCTTTGTTAAATTTTTTACGCAAGGTAAGAGATCCACAACTTCAATCAATAATTTCAAACAGAACATTATCAATGGATGGTGAAAAAGTTTAAATTTATAAAATATGACTTTATATTTATTTCAAACGCCAACTTTAAATAGTTAAGCTTTAAAAAAACCTAATCCTCGAGCATTTCCACAAACTCCACATGTATGATGTAACGGAGAAGCCCTAGCTCGAGCGAAACGGCACTTTTAAAGCGGTTAAACAAGGCTTCTAGGTATGTGATTAGCGCCCC
>JANYFS010000451.1 GCA_025359705.1 Deinococcales bacterium
TCCTCGGTAGAAACCGCCCCGCCCACAATGGCCCGCCGCTCGAACACCCCTACTTTGTAGCCCGCTTTGGCGGCATACGCAGCGGTAATCAGCGCATTGTGGCCCGCGCCGACCACAATTACGTCATAATCCATGCTCAAATCCCATGCTTACATCCCATGTTTAGATCCCAACTGGCAAAATCCATTGGCCTGATTGTAGGGGTTTTATCGGCTCGAGGTTGGTAGCAAAAGCTGCGCTCGAGGTCAAACCATCTTTTCCTCGCCCTCTCGTTCTCACGCCCTCACATCTTTGCGTATCCAAATCGGGGTGTTGTGAAAGGTACTGCCCCCGCCCAAATCGGTCAAGCGCTGCGAAGTCAAAACGTTGATGCCCTGCCCATCGGGAGCCAAATTTCCCCACCAAGTGCCTTCCACCACCACCGTCCCTCGAGCCATTTCGTTTAAAAACTTCACTTTGCGGATGGTTTGGCCCTGTTTGCTGCCCAGCGTAGCGTATTCCCCCTCGAGCAGACCGTGTTCTTGGGCATCCACAGGATGAATCAGGGCCACGGGTTCGCCACCTTCGGCCTGGTTTAAGCGCTCGAGGTTGCCGTAGGTGCTATTCAAAAAGTGGTGTGCGGGTGGGGTTAAAAGCCGAAAAGGGTATTCACTCGAGGTCTGGTCTTGTGGCCCTTGGTACTGGGGTGCGGGGGACAGTTGGATTTTGCCGTTCGAGGCACCGTTTTGGTAGGGTAAAAACCGTTCGGGCAAGTTTAGCCGCAGGGTTCCTTCGGCTTTTAAGTGTGCAGGGGTGATACCCTCGAGCCATGGGTGCGTACTGTCCAGCAGATGCTCGAGCAGTTCATCAAAGCTCCAATACAACGTGGGTTCGGTAATCCCCAAACGCTTGCCCAGTTCGGCAAAAATCCACGAATTGGGTTTGGCCTCCCCCAGTGGCTCGAGGGTGGCGGGGTTATAGCCCAGATAGTGGTGTCCGTAGGCGGTGTACACATCCTCATGCTCGAGGAAAGTGGTGGCGGGCAACACATAATCGGCAGCTTGGGCGGTTTCGGTCATGGCCTGTTCCAAAACCACAGTCAGCAAATCTGACCGTGCAAATCCCTTTGCCACTTGCACGGTATCGGGGGATACTGCCAAGGGGTTACAGTTGTAAACAAACAGTGCCTCGAGCGGATTTTTTTCCTCGAGCAACGCCTCGCCCAAGCGGTTCATATTCACCCGTTTGGTTTGGGGTTGGATCAGATGGGCCGCGCCCAATTTTGTACGGTTTAACTTGAAGGCTCCACTGCTCGAGAGCATCGCACCCCCACCCAGATGCGCCCACTGCCCCCGCAAGGCAGGCAGCAGCGTCACCGCCCGCAAGTTGTTCCCGCCCCACTCGTGGCGGGTCATGCCGTAGCCTACCCGAATAAAACTGGGGCTGGTGGTTCCGTAGGCGTGGGCCAGATCGCGCACTTCTTCCAAGGTTAAACCCGTTACTTCGGCAGTGCGGGCCAAAGTCCAGCCTCGAGCGGATTCTTGGAGTTCCGCTGTACCTTCACAGGCCCGCTCGAGGTAGTCGGCATCGTGCAAGTTATGTTCAAAAATGTAATTCATCATGCCCAGCGCCAGCGCCGCATCGGTTCCTGGGCGAATTTTCAGGTGCTGATCGGCAAACAGGCTGGTTTTATTTTGATACGGGTCGATATGAATAATCCGCGCCCCGCGTTTGCGGGCTTCTTTCAGCATCGGGGTCAGGTGGCTGTGAGTGGCAAGGCTATTGATGCCCCACAGCAAAATTAAGCGGTTATGCACCAGATCCAGCGGATCGGGAGCCAGCCGTAAGGGGCCATAGCTTTGGCTCCAGGCTTCGCTACCCGCCGTGGCACAGATGGTTTCCTCGAGTTCGCAGGCTCCCAGCGCCCGAAAAAAGGAATGCACATGGCTGCCTTCGCGCAGCCCCATCGTTCCCGCATAGTTGTAGCGCAAAATCGCCTGTGGCCCGCTGGTTTTAAGAATCCGCTCGAGCCGCGCCGCAATTTCATCCAATGCCTGATCCCAAGAAATCTGCACAAATGCACCGTCCACTTTTTTCAGCGGGTGCAACGGGCGGTCTGGGTGGTACTGCCGCAGCGGGTAATATACCGTCTTGGCACAAGCAAAACCCCGCGTGATCGGGTGATCGGGGTCGCCTGTAATTTTGGTAGCCTTGCCCCCCTCGAGGGTGACTTTGAGGCGGCAAGCATCGGGGCAATCCAGCGGGCAGGTGAGCAATACGTCTCGAGCGGTCATGGTTGCATTTTAACAAAAGGGAGTCGCTTGGCTCGAGCGTAAGTTTTGGCTTGAGCTTTCTTTGGCGAATAACGAACCACCAAAAGAAATCCCTCGAATTTGCTCGAGGGGATTTTTAAATAACCAAAAGCTTACTCCGCTAGCTCTGAACCTTCTTTCACAAAAGCCACCATGGTGGAAAGTGGCTCATAGGTCTCGAGGTTAGTGAGGGTGCGCCCATTGGCGGCGAAGCGCTGGATTTGGTGCAGGCCCGCTCGAGTGGCGTATACCGTGCCTTCGTGATCCACAATAATTTGCAGCGGCTTGTCCAGATCTTCGCCGGGCAGGGTGTCTAGGGCAAAACTTTGTACCGCTTTGCCTTCCATATTGATGCGGCGCACTTTGCGGGTGGGAACATCCGAAATATAAATGGCTCCGCACGAGTCGATCCCTAAGCCGTCCAGCATTCGCAATTCGGGGTCATCTTTAGA
>JANYFS010000529.1 GCA_025359705.1 Deinococcales bacterium
TGTCCTCCCCGATTGCACCATCAGTGCCACCGATATGGATTTGGGCATCTATAACTCCCGTACAGGAGCCAGCGGAACTGCCACTGTTCGGGTCAAGTGCAATACCGACTATGAAGTCAAATACAGTGGTTTTAGTGGTCAACTGAGCCATACCATCGTACCCAGCGAAAAAATTCCTTACACCATCAGCTACACCAAAAATGGAACTCCTGTGGGTGCATTGGCACCTTTGGCTCCTCTTGCGTTTGGCGACCTCGTACCTTACAGCTTCCCTGGTACACTGACTGGAAATGGAGTGAACCAATACGACGATTACGTATTGACCGGAGCTGTGGCATCGGGCATCTGGGATTTCTCAGGAACCTACAAAGAACTGATCACCTTCGACCTCAATTTCCTCTTAGACTAAATCTTGTTTGGGACATTTTTACCCAAAAATACTTACTCTTTCAACTCAAATCCCGCCGAACTCGAGCGGGATTTTTGCTTAAATGTGCTGTGGGTTTTAATTTAAGTTTTGCTTCACCTATCACTTTTACGTTTTCCCTAGAGCTTTTACGTTTCGTTTATGCTGGCTTGTGTAGTGTATTTAGGGTTCAAGGTATCCCTCGAGCGGATGATTTTTAGGATGATTTTTAGATTGATTTAGCTAAGCGGCGATTCTTCCGCTCGAGTTAAAAAAGCAATCCCACAAATCAAAATCCATAAATCCCAACACACGTTTATCTTCTCAAGCCCCCTCGCTCACCCTCAACTTTTCACCATAGGTCAAGTGCAGGGTTTATACTAGGAAGCATACCAACTATGTCTAAATTCCGCTTTTCTCTACATCCATTGATTCTTGGTAGCGCCCTACTTTTAGGTGCAAGCCAAGCTGCCACCCTACAAGTTTCTCCTGTGAGCATAGATTTCGTGATTGGTCAGCAGCGAACCAGTGCAGTCACCTTACGCAACCCCACCAGTGAACCCGTTTTGGTAGACATCAGCCTGCTGAATTGGATCCAAGCCTCGGGCCAAGATGTCTATGCCCCCAGCCAAGATTTGCTAATCAACCCCGCACGTTTTACCATTCCACCCTACCAAGAGCAGATTGTGCGGATTGGTTTACGTAGCAAAACCCCGCTCACTGCCGAAAAAACCTACCGCATGATTGTGCAAAACGTACCAACTCCATCGATTGCGGGCGAAGGGTTTAAGGTGCAAGTAGTGGTCAAAATGGCCCTACCGATTGTATTTCGGATTGCAGAAGCCAAATCGCAAGTCAAGTGGAGCGTGTTGCACAAGGGCGACGACCTGATTTTGCGGGCCGACAACTCGAGCGGAGAACGTTTTGCTAGTTTTCAAACGATGAATGTCGTGCAAGACAAAGATAAATTGCCTTTTGAGGGTTTTGCGGTGCTTGCCAAAAGTTACCGTGATTTTGTGTTGCCAAGTTGGGGAAAGCGTACTGGAAACCTGATCTTGAATACCACCATAGCCCAAAAGGAGCAGCGTGAAACCATCCAAATTCCTGCCAATTAGTCTGAGGCTAGGTTTAATTTTAGGGTTGTTATGGGGAGGCAAGGGGCTAGCCCAAACCACCGAAATAACCCGATCTCCCGAAGTTGTACCAGTTGCTCAAATTGTCCCAGTTACTATAAACTGCCCCGATTTGCCCGAAGTGCTGGTCAATGTGCGGGTAGGAGACAGCAACCGTGGCGACCAAATGGTTAGGCTGAGCGGTGATCAATTGCTGATTCCCCTCGAGGTCTTGGAACCCGAGGAAGCGGGCTATATTGCTCAAACTTTGGATTGTGCGGGCGACAGCTATATTCGGCTTAAACCCGAAGTGAAGTGGGAATATTCTGCTTCGACTTTGCGGGTGATTCTGACTCCTACACCCAAGTTGTTGGGTCAAAATTCTTACGATTTGTCCCAAGGAACTTTGCGCCCCTCGAGCCTACTGCCGCTTTTTGCAGTGCAGTATCAACTTGCGGGTCGCACCAGCGCTCAAGATACCAATGGCAATGCCCAATTGGGAGCGCAAATCAAGCTCGAGAAGGGCTACATCAAAGGTCTGCTCTCGAGCGATTACCAAAGCACCACCTTTCAAGGTAGCAAAACAAGCACCGCGATCAACTACGGCGTGGAAGCGGGCTACCGCTTTGCTGCCAATGTGCGTCTAACGGGGTTTTGGCAGGGCAATGCCGCCTTACCAAGTGCGGGGGGGAGCAGTTTTGATTTCAGCGGTTTACGCCTCGAGCTGAAAAGCGATACTGTTTCCCGCTGGCCTCGCCTCGAGTTTGATTTGCCACTCAGTGGCGACCTCGAGATCTACGACAATGGTTTTTTGATCCAGGGTTTAAAGGCCAAAGCGGGAAAAGTGGTACTGGAAAATATTCCACTGATCTATAACAAAGGCCGCCTGAGTGTGCGCCTCGCGGGACGCGAGGCCACCGCCGAGTTGATTACTCAAGATTACGATTTGACCGATAAAGGCTCCCAAGGATCTTGGAGTGGAATGCTCGAGTCTGGGGTGCTGGCGGGCGCACTGTATACGGGTGGAAAAGTGCAGTGGCTACCGTCCCAAAGTGGGGGGCCACAGGTGCAGGCCAGTGGTTATTGGCGGGAAAACAAGGGGGCGGCGGCGGATCTTTCGGTCAGTGCCAACGCGGGGATCTCGAGCTTTGGAGTCAGCCTGAATGCGGTGTTAGATGCCAAAGGAACCGCTCGAGGGTCGGGTTCTGTCAGCTATGGTGTGACCCTGGGCAATTGGGGGGTGGGAGTTTCAGCTTCGGTACCCTTTGATCAGTTGCAGCGCTATAGATTCAATTTCAACTCGAACTATGCTCGAGATGATGTCAATGTGGCAACGCAAATCGGCTTCGATAATGCGACACAGCAGTGGAGCGAATCCATTTCGGCTTTGGTTAAAGTGCTGCCCCAGCTCTCGATGCAAAGTTTTGCCAGTGCCTCGGGCGAAAACAACCTGCGCTTGGGAGTGAAGGCGGTTTGGACCCCTACTCCCGAAGACCGTGTGAGTGGCGAGGCTTCCCGCCGTCCTAGTCTGGCTTGGTCGCACCGCTTCGATGAAAGCAATTCCACCTTGGTGAGTACCGACTTTCAAAGCGTCCAAGCCGAATATCAACATCAATCGGTGGTGGACGCTTATGTGCTGGCGAATACCACAGGGTTTGCGTATGGCAGCCTGAAAGGTGAACTCAATTTGGTACAAGGTAAGTTTTCGCTCACACCCTTAAATGCGGGCAGTATTTTAATTTTGCATACCGGTGTTGCTGGAATGCGGATCTACTTTAGTGGACAATTGCAGGGTCGTACCGATGCCCAAGGGGATTTAACCATAACGGGTGTTAGCAGTAATATTCCACAAGTCATGCGCCTCGAGATCAACGATTTACCGCTCGAGGTAAACATCAAATCCAAAGACTTCAGTGTGCGGGTAGTGGATGAAGGGGTCTACGAAATGGACATTCGAGACAACTTTACCCAGTCCCAATTTATCGGTTTCAAATGGAATGACCAAGAAGTGGCAAAAGATGCCGAGCTGGTTGTAGGTAAACGGCGGTATGATTTGGACAGTCAAGGCTTTGCTTTTGTTGAAGATATTAAGCCCAATACCGTAGCCAAATTGATTTTGGGGGAGCGCACCTGCCAAGTTACGCTCAATCCTCAAGTGGAGGAAGTGACATGCGCTCCTTAGTGGCAATAACAACAGTGTTCGGATTTTTTTTGATCGGTGCAGCTTTTGCGGATACCAACAGTCTCGCAATAACTGATGGGGTCACTTGCCAATATAATATCCCCGACACTTTGGATGTGGGACCGTATCAAATCAATGCGGGAACCACTTTCAATACCTCGATCACGCTTTCCTGCCGCAGTAGCATTGCTACAACCATTACTGCCACCATGAGTTCGGATCAATATTCATTAGCCAAGCCCACCCCTCGAGTAACTGCGGGTACTCAAAAAGTGGATTATAATTTATTTTTAGGAATGGGAGTCAATCAACAGAATTTTGGTGGAACTCCTTATATCCATAACTTTAACTTCCCTAGCGCCAACGTTCCCGCAGTGGTACTCACCGACAACATACCTTTGGTGGCACGGTTCCCTGGAGGTCAATGGGTTCCAGCAGGCAAATACAGTGATTCCATCGTGATTACGGTAGATTTTCAATTGGCAAACTAAAAACGAGCAGGTATGCAAAAAAGATAAAATTAAAGTGTGGCCCCTATCTCTCGAGGGCCACACTTTAATTACTTTTAAGTCAAAAATTTAGCCGAATCGACCCGTAATATAACCCTCGGTACGCTTATCCTTAGGGTTAGTAAAAATCTGATCGGTGGGGCCGTGTTCTACCAAGTCGCCGATCAAAAAGAAACTGGTGGTATCGGACACTCGAGCGGCTTGCTGCATATTGTGGGTGACGATCAAAATGGTCACATCTTTTTTCAGTTCGCCCAGTAAGTCCTCGATGCGGGCGGTGGACTGTGGATCGAGGGCGCTGGTGGGTTCGTCCATCAGCAAGATTTCGGGTTGCACTGCCAAAGCCCGTGCAATGCACAACCGCTGCTGCTGCCCGCCAGACAAACCCGTGGCGGGGGTTTTCAGACGGTCTTTGACTTCTTCCCACAGGGCGGCTTGGCGCAAGGATTGCTCCACAATGCCGTCCAAAATCTTGCGATCCCGCACCCCTGCCAACTTCAGGCCCGAGGCCACATTGTCGTAGATGCTCATGGTCGGGAAGGGATTGGGCTTCTGGAAGACCATTCCGATGCGGCGGCGGATGGTCACGGGGTCTTGGTCAGCGGCGTAGATGTCCTCTCCCTCGAGCAGAATCTTACCAGTCACTCGAGTGTTGGGGGTTACGTCGTGCATTCGGTTGATTGCACGCAAAAACGTGGTTTTACCACAACCCGAAGGCCCAATCAAGGCATTGACCGTATTGCTGACCACATCCAAGTTGACATGGCGAACCGCATCTTTGGTTCCATAATAGATGGCAACATCTTGGGCGCTGAGGATTACTTTTTGTGGGGTGGATGCGGTCATGAGGATTCTCCGAAAGATGGGAATGCAGGAATGAGCAATTAAAAAAAACAGGCTCGAGCGGTATTAGGTTGGTTTATTTGCGCTGTCGGGTTGCCACTCGAGCGATCAGGGTGGCGGAAAAGACCATAATGATCAAGACCAAAGCGCCCGCATTGGCAAGTCTGTGCCACTCGGGAAAAGGGCTGATGGCGTATTGGTAAATCGACAGGGGCATGGCTGCCATCGGGTCTCTTGGGTCGGCGTTAAAGTTGTTGTTGCCGAAGGCGGTGAAGATCAACGGAGCGGCTTCACCCGACACCCGTGCCACTGCTAACATCACTCCCGTCACAATTCCACTGGTGGCGGCGGGCAAAATCACCGACAGGGTAACTTTCCATTTGGGCAAACCCAAAGCCAGTCCTGCTTCGCGGATGGTGCTGGGAACCAGTTTCAAAACTTCTTCGGTGGTGCGAACCACAATCGGAACCATCAAGAAACCCAAGGCTAAAGCGCCTGCCAAGCCGCTGTAATGCTTGCTGGTTAAAACAATCATGGCGTAGACCACCAAGCCCATCACAATGGCAGGAATCCCCGAAAGAACATCGCTCACCAAACTGATCCAAGGAACCAGTTTGTGTTCGCGGTACTCTGCCAGAAAAATACCGCCTGACACACCCAATAGTACCCCAATCACCGAGGCCAAGCCCACCATCTCGAGGGTTCCCACGATGGCGTGCAGCATTCCACCGCCTGTTTCACCAATGGGCTTAAAACTTTGGGTAAAGAATTCTAAATTGATCGAGCTAATCCCTTTGCTGATCAAATAATAAAAAATAGCGAACAAGGGAATCAAGACAATGAGGGTGCATATGCTGATCACCACTCCCGCAAAAATATTGCTGGCTTTGCGGCTAGATTGACGGCGCAGGATTTGACTGCGGGTTCCCGATAGATCAAGTTGCCCTGCCATACTCATACTTTAATCCCCTCTGGAGTCAGTTTGGCAATGATCGCTCGAGCGGTAAAATTGACCACTAGCGAGAGCAAGAACAGGATAAAGCCCAAAGCAATCAAGCTCGAGAGTTGGAGTCCACCCGATTCACCAAATTCGCTGGCAATCACACTGGCAAGGGTTGCGGTGGCATCAAAAATGCTGGTGGGCAGGGCGGCGCGGTTGCCGATCACCATGGCTACTGCCATGGTTTCACCCAAGGCGCGGCCCAAACTCAAAATAACCCCACCCAAAATACCCGCCCTGGCATAAGGTAAAATGGCCTTCCAAATCACTTCCCACTTGGTTGCGCCCAGAGCGTAAGCCGCTTCGCGCTGGTCTCGAGGAACCAAACGAATCACATCCCTCGAGATCGAAGCGGTGTAGGGAATCACCATAATTGCCAAAATCAATACCGCAGTAATCAAACCCCGACCAGAGGGAATATCCACATGCAGCAGCGGAATGGCATTTAACTGTGGATTTTGTAGAATCTGCAATTGCCAACCCTGGATAATCGGAGCCATTACAAAGATGGCCCACAAACCATAAATCACCGAAGGAATAGCCGCCAAAAGCTCCACCAAATAGCTGACGGGTTCGGCAAGCCACTTGGGAGCATACTCGGTAATAAAAATTGCCGAAGCTACTGCCAAAGGAACCGCAATAATTAAGGCTAGTACACTGGTCAAAACCGTGCTGGCAATAAAACTGAGCGCCGCATAGCTATCTTTGGCGGGCGACCAACCCGAGGTAAAGAAAAAGCCAAGTCCATACTTGCTAAAGGTCTCCCATCCTCCAGAGACCAGTTGATAGATCGACAGTACGAAGATGGCAACAATGCACAAGGCCAGGAAAATAATAATTCCTCGAAAAACCTTGTCACCACCCGAACCTAGGCGTGTTGGGGGGGCTTTTATGCGTTCAGTCATGGGTAAACTCCAAAGTAGCTCGTTTCCAAAGTGGGAAGAAAATCCCCTCGAGGTCATGATGTCAGGGTTATGTCAAGGTGCTGTCAAATCTATCTGGAATGGAGGAAATGTCTTCTCGAGCTGACATTTCCTCCATCTTTTACATTCGTATTTCTTTGAAGCTCGAGGGGATTTAATCCCCTATTTAGCCGCCAACAGCTTTAACCGCCAACAATATCGCTTTCTTTCTTCTCGAGGGCTTCATCTATTTTTCTGATGAATTCGTCGGTAATTTTTTGCACTTCGGCTTCGGCTTTCTTCAATTCGTCTTCGCCCACGGTTTTGGAAAGTTTACCCACTTCGGTAATCCCTTCACGGCGGATGTTGCGAACCGCAATGCGCCCGTCTTCAGCATATTGACGCGCGGTTTTGATCAGGGCCGCGCGGCGCTCGTCGTTGAGCATCGGGACATTGATAAAAATGGCCTCACCACGGTTATTGGGGTTGAAACCCAAATCCGAGTCGCGGATGGCTTTTTCGATGGGGCCAACCGCGCCGCGATCCCAAGGGGTGATGGTCAGGGTACGGGCATCAGGGGCATTGATCGAGGCAATTTGGTCGATGGGAACCGTGCTGCCGTAATAATCCACCATGATTTTTTTGAGCATGGAGGGGTTGGCGCGGCCTGTGCGAAGGGTGGAAAGGCTGGAATCCATAGCCTCGAGCGCCTTTTGCATCCGCACTCGAGTGTTATCGAAGATGGGTTTGATCATGTTATGTTCTCCATGTTGTGTTCTCCATTTATTGCTTTACAAATTAGTGCTTTGCGGACAGGGATTTCGCCCCATTATAACCGCTCGAGGGGTGTGACTCGAGGTTTTCACTCGAGAGATTCAGCTCGAGATGCGGGTTCCCACACTTTCACCGCGCAACAGTCTACTCAGGTTGCCTTCGGCAAAAATATCAAACACAATCAAAGGCAGGTTTTTGTCTTGGCACAAGGTTAGGGCAGTCAAATCCATCACTTGCAGGTTGCGATTGACCACTTCCATATGTGAAATCTGGTCGATTTTTTGGGCATTGGGGTTGGTACGCGGGTCGGAATCGTATACCCCATCGATTTTGTTTTTCGCCATCAACACCACTTCAGCCCCCATCTCGAGCGCCCGTAAGGTGGCTGCCGAATCGGTGGTGAAAAAGGGGTTTCCCGTACCGCCACCAAAAATCACAACCCGTCCCTTTTCGAGGTGACGGATGGCTCTGCGGCGGATGTAGGGTTCGGCAACTTCGCTCATTTGAATGGCGGTTTGCACCCGTGTGGGCTGCCCACAATGCTCGAGCGCATCTTGCAAGGCAATCGCGTTCATCACCGTGGCAATCATGCCCATATAATCGGCGGTGGCTGCGTCCATGCCCACCCCGTTGCGTGCGCCGCGCCAGATGTTGCCCGCGCCCACCACAATGCACAGTTCCACATTGGAACCTGCTTGGCTCGAGCTCTCTATGGCGGCTTTAATCTCGAGGGCTAGAGTTTTGGTGGCCTCCGCCGAAATCCCAAAACCTTGCTCGCCTGCCAAAAACTCGCCCGACAGTTTTAACATCACCCGTTTATAACTCATGGTTTTCCTCTGGCTCGAGTTGGTTGCTCGAGGTTCTGTTTGGTTTTGTTTGGTTTCGCTTCTTATTTTACGGTTGAGCTATTTTATGTTTCTTATGTTTGTTTATGTCGAATCGATACCCAAAAAAAGCGGCGGGTGAACTACTCCCCGCCGCTGTTGTGTATTGTGATTACGAACCGATCTCGAAGCGCACAAAGCGCCGTAGGCTAGCCCCTTTGAGGGTATCTTGCACTTTCACCGCATTGTCCTTAACGAACTTCTGCTCGAGCAAAACGTTGTCTTCGTAGAACTTAGCCAATTGGCCCGCCACGATTTTTTCCACCATTTGCTGAGGCTTGCCTTCGTTGAGGGCTTTGTTGGACAAGATTTCCCGCTCTTTCTCGAGGTCATCTTGGTTGACCTCATGGCGGGTCAAGTAGCGAGGGCGCTCGGCGGCAACGTGCAAGGCAATGTCTTTGGCAATTGCACTGCTGGCCTCGAGGTCGCTGACTTCGCCCAACTCCACCAATACCCCAATTTTACCGTTGCTGTGCACATAACCTGCCACTACGCCGTCAGTCTCGATATATTGAATGCGGTTCAAAACCAAGCTTTCGCCGATTTTGCCCACTGCAGCAGCCAATTCTTCTGCCAAAGTGGTTCCCGCTTGTCCGATGCTGGCTTTGAGTGCCTCGGCATCGGTAGCTTTGCTGGTCAGCAAGGTTTGGGCAAAACCCAAAACCAGTGCTTGAAAGTCGGTGTTGCGAGCCACAAAATCGGTTTCGGTATTGACCTCAACCAATGCACCACTCTTTTTGTCGGCACTGATCACAAAGGCCACCAAACCCTCTTTGGTTTCGCGGTCACTGCGGTCTTTGTTGCCTTTCACAATGCCGCGCTCACGCAGCAAGGCAATGGCTTTGTCTTCGTCTCCACCTGCATCGGAGAGGGCTTTCTTAACGTCCATCATGCCTGCGCCGGTCACTTCGCGCAATTTTTTAATGGATTCCATCATGGGGTGTTCACCTCGTTTTAGACTGCGAAACCCGTTTTCTCGAGCTTCAACAGAAGATTATGCATTTTTAGGGTCAGAACCACATCTGCCAATTGGCTTGTTTGATCATTTTTAATA
>JANYFS010000558.1 GCA_025359705.1 Deinococcales bacterium
TATGTTTTTACGAAAAATATGCCATGAAATCTGTAAATAACTTTAACCCGAACTCAAATTCTAGACGGGCGTTCTAGGGGATTTTAGAGAAGTTTTTCGAGTGCTACCTCGAGTTCCTCATCCGATGGACTCAGTTCAAAACCAGCGTGTAGGGTCCATTTTTCGACGTGTTCGAGCGACGCTCCAGGAAGAATCACTTTGAGCGGCCCCAAAGATTCCACTTCCTGAAAGGCTCCTGCTACATAGGTTTCACAGTTGCAGCCGTAATCTGGGTAAGGGTGATCCTCTAAAAACTCGAAACGTTTGATAAAGAGTACATCTCCAGAGTGATGCGCTAGGTAGCCCTGTTTGTTCATGGCACCCATTTTTTGAGCGTGGGGTAGACGGGGGTCTGCTCGGAGACGAATAAAGCGCGGCCCAAAGGTCCAGCGGGGATCGCTTAGATCGGTGAAGGGCCACAAAACGAGTGCTCGAGCAGGCAAGAGTTCTTGGTCGTGCGATTTGAAGGGTTCCTGTGGCAATAAAACCGTGCCGCTGCGGACGATGGTGAGGGCCCAAGGCGCAACCTGAACTGTAAAGTGCGAGCGGTTCGTAATGCGGTGATATACGGTGACCCCAGAACCCGTTGGCTCGAGGGTGACGATCATTTCCTTCTGGAAACCAGAAGCGTCTGAGGGCTGTCTCAAGCGTACGGATAGCGGATTTAAAACCTCATACTCAAGCGGTTCATTGTCGGGCGCGTAACTTCCAGGCAGGAGTTCTGGAGCCACCCAAAGGCGGTGTCCACCTCTAGGATTCCAGTGACCCAGTGCAGTGGATATGCGTGTATCGGGAAATTCGGCTAGCACATTTTCACCTTTGGTTAAGGCGTAACGCAGGACTCGAGGGCCAACATGAGTGCTAACGATCACTTCAGCATCCAAATTGCTTAGGCGCAGACAGTGAGGCAGATTTAAGTATTCCAAGGTTTCCATGGTGTTATACATTATAGACCTGATGTTACGCAATTGAAAATCTTAAAATAATTAATGATAGAAAAAATTATAAATAAGCCAAATGTTTACTAATCGAATTTGGTATTTCTCTTTGAAAACCCTTAGAAAATAGAGTGGATTGAGTTATTCCATAGCTGGAATCGGCTGTGGGGTGAAGGTGGGGCCTGTGGTGCGCGGTCCTTGCGCGGTCCACTCGAGCCGATCCATGCACATACGCCGTGCGGTTCTGGCTGAGTCCCAAGCGTGGTAAATCAGGTAGTCGAGTTGGTCGGGTCCCACCACCACCGAGTTGTGTCCAGGGCCAAGCACCTTTCCTGGTACGGTTCGCAGCAGGGAAGGCCCGTCTGAATCGGGTTCAGACCAGGGGCCCAGTGGATGGTAAGCTACTGCATACGAGACTCCATAGTGAGGCTGCTGCCAAGCACCCCCCGAGTACAGCAGGTAGTAACGTCCCTGACGGTGCAACACAAAAGCGCCCTCGAGTGTATGCCAGTCTAGGGTTGTGCCGTAAAGTTCGCGCTGATGCTGATAAATCTGCCAGTCTTGACTGGCCCGCAGCACTGGGCGCGGATCGCCTGCAAGTTGAGTCATGCTGCTCAAGCGATCCACCTCGAGCGCGGTCCCAGGTCGGTCGCCCTCCATAAAATCACGTGCGTAAAACAGATACCACTGTCCATCCACATCTTGAAAAGGATGCGCGTCTATGCTGAAGGTCAAATGCGGAGCAAGCTCGAGGCCCTGATCCTGAAACGGCCCCTCGGGTGTGGAACTCACCGCTACCCGCAGACGGTGGGTGGTGTCCTGACCACTCGAGTAGTAGAGGTAAAACAGACCCTGGTCATAGGCCACCTCGGGTGCCCAGTACTCGGGATACCGCTCGAGGTCTGTCAGCGGCTCGAGTGCACCGCCCAACGAACGCCAGTGAACCAAATCGCTCGAGCACAGCACCTCGATGACCCGTCCGTTTGCAAGCGCACCAGCGGCGGTGCCATAAGCGTAATACAGGCCCAAATGCTCGAGCACAAAGGGGTCGGCGAAGTATTCGGGATAAATCGGATTGGTATACGTTTTCATGATGTACAGATTCCAGGAACGAAGCAGACGGGTAAGTACGGGAAAAGAGGCGCTCAAGACCCGAACTCGAGCGCCTCTGGGCTTACTTCAGGCCAGGATCACCCGAGGGTAGGGCCACCAACTGATCGAGGGGTGTGGGTTTACCGAGCAGCAGGTTGCCATTTTCATCGAACAACACCCGCTGCGCCCGAGCGGTGCGCTGATCCTTGCATCCGAGTCCCAGGTCAGGGTTAGCGTGGTACGTCGTCCAGATCTCGCGGCCATCGGGGGATCTGAAAAAGCCGTTGTGCCCGGGAGAAACCGCTCGAGCTTGCAGGTCGGTTTGCAGAATGGGATATTTGCGCTTGGTCCAACTTTGGGGATTGAGCAGATTGGCGGTCTCGGGCGCAGTGAGCTGTCCCAGTGCGTAAGCGTCGGTCCAGCAACCACTCCCCGAATACGATAGATAAAACTTACCATTCGCGTGCAACACTGCAGGCCCCTCATTGACCCCTCGAGCCACCGTTTCCCACAATTCGGTAGCCCGCGACAGCTCCACTCGAGGCCCAGAAATCGTCCAAGGATTGGACATCGGCGCAATATAAATCTGGGTGCTAGGCGGGTCTGTGGGGCCTTCGCCGCCAGACCACAGGTAAAAGAGCTTGTTTGATTGCTCGAGCACAGTGCCATCGATGGACCAGAAGTCGTTTTGCTGATCAAAAATACGGTCTTTGAAGGTGTAAGGCCCCAGCGGATTATCAGTTTTACTCTCGAGCACGAAACTGCGCTGATTGTCGCAGCACGCCTCGGTACCGGCGGTGTAGTACAGATACCAGCGGTACCCGCTCGGTCCCTTGAGGCGGTGCAGTTCAGGGGCCCACACGTTGGCGCTGCGGCCCTCCTCGAAATCGGTCCACACCGTCTGCGCTTGCGCGGCGTTTAACCCAGCGAGGCTCTTGGCGGTGCGAATCTGCACATCGCGCCCAGTGGTGTAGGTCAGGTAATAAGCTCCAGCGTAGTACACCATAAACGGGTCAGGGCTGTCACTCGAGACGATGGGGTTAGTAAACGTATGGCTAGACATTAAGGTTTTGGCCTCGGTAAAAGACATCATTAGGCTGGACATCAGCGAAACGATCAACAGAAATTTGCGCGAATTCATGTAGCTCCTAAACTAGCTCGAGCCTGATATAAGTAGCTGCTTACTCTTTGAGGCCAGTGACCGCGATCCCCTGCTCGAGGTAACCTTGAGCGATCAGGTAGGCAATGAGGGGGGGTATGGCGGCTAAAGCGGTTCCTGCCATCAGCTTGCCATATTCGGTGGTGTAACGGGTCGAAAAGCTGGCGATGCCCACCGGCAGGGTTTGCATGTCTCCCGAGGTTACAAACAGCGGCCACACATAATTGTTCCACGATCCCATGAAGGCGAAAACTCCCAGACTCACCAGCGCCGGAACCGAGAGGGGCAGGATGATTTTCCATAGAATTTGCAGGCTATTGGCACCGTCCATGCGGGCCGCTTCCTCGAGTTCATTGGGCAAACCCATGAAGAACTGTCGCAGCAAAAATACCCCGAACGCGCCAGCCACGCCGGGCCAGATCAGCGCATGGTAGGTGTTGATCCAGTTGAGGTTGAGCATCATCGCGTAACTGGGAATCAGA
>JANYFS010000574.1 GCA_025359705.1 Deinococcales bacterium
TGTCCAGGTCTTTGGCAACCATACCCATTTGCTTTTGGGCAGCGGCAAAATCCCCCAGCTCGAGGGTCAGCAGTGCGTCTGAAGGCACATAGCGGGCCATCGATAAACTTTGAGCAGTGGCACTGGAAAAGGCGCTCGAGAGGGCAAGGGCGGTGGTTGCGGTCAGTAGGGTAATCAAGGTTTTTTTCATCACGAGGTAATAGTACGCGAAATGCATGAAAAAGTTGCCCCCCCTTTTCGTAGATATTCCCCAGAAAAGATGAGAGCAACTCGAGCGGTGATCCGTTTTTGATCAGCTCAAGGGCAACACACTGTGCGGTGCATCTGAGAAAAAGAAAAAAGCCAGCGCCAAAATCAAGTAGACCCCCAACAGCATCAGTCCCTCGAGCCAGTTGGTTTCGCCGTCTTTGGTGACGGATATGGTGATCAGCGCCGCACCCACCAAAGCCGCCAGTTCGAGGGGATTGCGGATCACCAGATCCATCGGGTGGCCCATAAAATACGAGGCGATCACCAAAATGGGCGCGACCAGTAAGGCAATCTGGATGGTGGCACCGAGGGCAATATTGATCGAGAGATCCATTTTATTTTTGAGCGCAAAGGCACTGGCGGCGTGTTCGGCGGCGTTGCCCACAATCGGAATAATAATCAGACCCGCGAAAAATTCGGACATGCCCAAGGTTTTGGAAAACCCCTCGAGCGAACCCACCAGCACTTCGGAAAGCCAAGCCACTACTAAAGTTGCTCCGAGCAAGGTCGCCACCGCTTTAGGCACATTCACCTTCTCGCTGTCGTGATGCTCATCGGTGGCGCTCGAGAGCATATCTTTGTGGGTTCCCAGACTAAAAATCATATTGCCCACATACAGCAAGATCAAAACCACACTCACCGCCATCGACATATTAAAGTCCGACTTGGTAATGATTTCGGAAGTGACTTCGCTCGAGCGCTCGGCAATATCAAACAAACCAGGCACCAAAAAGGCCACCATCACAATCACCAGCAAACTTGCCAGCGAACCCGCCGCATTCTTATTGAACTGCTGGGTTTTAAACTTCAGCCCGCCCAAAAACATAGCCATACCCAAAACCAGCAGTACATTACCGATCATCGACCCTACAATGCTGGCCTTAACCACTTCGATTTTGCCCGCCGAAAGTGCAAAAAAGGCAATAATCAGCTCGGTGGCATTGCCAAAAGTGGCATTGAGCAAACCGCCAATGGCGCTACCTGCTTTGGCTGCCAATTGCTCGGTGGCGTTGCCCATAGTGGCTGCCAGCGGCACAATCGACAGCGCGGCGGAAATGAAAATCAGGGTCGGGGCGGCGTGCAACACAAACTCGAGCAGAGCTGTGATCGGGATAAAGATAAAAAGCCATTTGAGCATGAGGCATTGTAGCAAGGGACGGCAAGGGGAGGTGTTTTTGGTAAAACTCGAGCCTGATTGTTTGGCTTAAATTGGGTGAATTGCTCAACCCGATTTTGGTAGACCTGCTACCCGCTCAAAGCAGTTCACAGCTCGAGCGGTTAAATCAGAACCAAAGAGACCCGAACTTTGAACTCGAGGGAAAAAACACCATGAAACTCAACCACCTAAATCTGATCGTCACCGATGTTCCCGCCACCAGTGCATTTCTGGAAAAATACTTTGGACTCCGCAGCATCGCGCAGGGCAATCAAAACATGGCCTTTATGTCGGACGATAGCGGCCTGATGTTGATTATGTTTAAGGGCAAAGCCGTGAGCTATCCCGAAGGCTTCCATATTGGCTTTCTTCAAGAAAGTGAGGCACAGGTCAACGAAATCCATCAGCGCCTCACCGATGACGGTTTTGATGTTCCTGCGCCTCAAAGACAGCAAGGTGGACGTTGGACTTTTTATTTTGATTCGCCTGGCGGCTTTGTGATCGAAGTTGAACACGTCCGTTTTGACCGCTAGGCTCGAGGTCTTTCTTCTTTTTTGGTAACTACTCAGGGTAGGGGGTTGCGGAAGAGAAAAGAGTAGAGTAGTGCCACTATCGAACCTACACCCTGCCCCAACTGCATCCTGCTCGAGAAGCGAATCCAAGATCTCGAGGGTCAGCTTGCTACCGTTTTGAAACGG
>JANYFS010000578.1 GCA_025359705.1 Deinococcales bacterium
TTGCTGCCAGCCCCAAGACCAATGCCCCCAATGCAGGCAGGTAATTGCCAAAGTCCTTTGCATACCCCGCAATGGCTGTAAAAATGTCTTTGGCAAAGTTGGCAAGACTACCCAGTACATCCAAAATAGTTTTTACAGCCTTGACCACAATGGGCGCAATTGCTACCAATGCAGGCACAACAATCCCAGTCCAGATTCCCGCTATAGCGCTCGAGCGGGCTGAAAACATACCTTGGAGCTGATCCCAAAATGTTTTAAATTTGTCGATCAGGCTACTTATACCGTCCCCACCTACGGCGGCATACAGCTTTTTGCCAAGGTCAACAGCTCCCGCCACAATGGAATTAAAGGTACCAATCACCTTAGATTTAATTGTCTCTAAAATGCTCGAAATAGCACCAGTCTCAGCATTGATGCCTTGCAACTTGGTGATTAGGGCCGTTACCCCTACCAACATCCCGCGCACATCTAAAGATTTGGTCAGATCTTGACCAATGCGGGTGGCTGCTTGCCGTGCGGTGTCTTGTAGGGTGGAAAACAAACCATTGACCGTATTGGCCTGTGTTTGCATGGCCCCGCCAAACCGCTCAGTCATCCCTTGGAGTAGCGCGGGGATAGCAGTGCCTGCGCTGATTGCTCCTTGGGTAGCCCGATCCATCGCCTGGGGAACCGTGATTCCAATTTGATCCGCAAGTATTTGCCAAACAGGTATCCCCAGCTCGGCAAGTTGCCCCATTTCTTCGGCGCTGACTTTGCTCTTAGCTTGCATTTGGCCCAAAGCCAGAGTCACGCGGCTGATCTCATCCGCCCCACCACCCAAAGACCCCACGGCATCCCCAATGCTTGTCATCATGGGGATAATCTGTTGAGCATCAAACCCAAAGGCCAAAAGTTTCCTCGAGGCTGCTTGCAGTCCAGGTAGTTCAAACGGGGTTTTGGCGGCAAACTCGTTGAGGTCGGCTAAAAAAGCTTTAGCTTTGGTGGTGCTGCCTAAGAGCGTTCCAAAAGCCATTTCCGACTGCTCGAGGTCAGCAGCTAGCTTGATCGCAAATGTGCCACCGGCCAACGCGGTGGCCCCAACACTCGCAACCACTGCGGCAATGGTGGCTCCCAAAGACTTAAAGTCAAACTCCGCTCGTTTGGCTGTTTCCCCGAGTTGCTCGACTTGGTTGTCCAGCGGTTTGAGGTCGGTTTTACATCCCCCATCAGCAGTAATCCCAAGACGCTCAAAAATTGTGTTGGTTGCGTGGACATGCGATGCAATGCGCTCGAGTTGCTGCCCCACGGTGGATGTCAAAGTAAACACAACGCTATAAGCCGACATACCTCACCGCCTTTTTTCATCCATGATTCGCTTCTCTTCCGCTCGAGCGCGTATCAAAATATTCTTGTTAAAATCCCAACGCCCCGCGCTCCAGTCATGCCACACTGTCCACGGGTCGGTACTGTTCGCTTCAGCTACCGCTTGCAGCAAGGGCGCTAGGTCGTACAACAAGGTCAGGGTTTCCAACTGGCGCTCCTTGGGGAGCAGCGCGAAAGGATAAACCACTTTCCTTGAAAATGGCCTCCGCCAAAATCGCCATGTTGGCTTCCCCCAAATCCTGCGGGGTCAACGTTCCCTCTTTAGCTTCCCTCGAGAGCGGTGGATCAATAACCCCCAAAATCAAAATGTCCACCATGCTGATCAACACCTTTTGGCCCTGCTCGAGCAGTTCGTTTTGGGGCATATCTGCCCCCGCGTTGATGTCTCCAAATACCGACAACGATGACCCATATGCCGTAATCAACATCTCTTGGGTCAGACTGCGGATCTTAAAGGGGAATTTCTCACCTCTCCATTCAATCTCGAGGGTCGAGTTCAGTTTGCGGGTCATTCTCTCAAGTACGTCTGACATTGTATTTTCTCCATTTATGCAAAAATCCGCTCGAGTTTGATCCCCTTGAGCGGATTGAAAAGGTTGTTTTTTGGGTTGTGTTGAAGCTGGGCTTAGTACGTTGGGATCAGGTTCGACAGTCCCACTGAAACGATATTGGCTCCATATGCCTCGAGCTGCACCGATGCCCGCGCAATCCCCAATGTGCCATTGGTATCCAAGGTAGGGTCATTTTGAAATCGTGCCTCGAGGTAGGTGATCGTGAATCCCTGCCCAAAATCAAAGATGACAGGAACCGCGTCACCTGCCTTGTATTTGGCAAAGTACGCACTAAATCGGGTCGCATCCGCTGCACTTTGGTTCCTTAGCTTCAGGGTCGCCACGCTCGAGCCAACCCCAGTGGGTTCAACCCCGCAGGCCGTTGCGCTCCCCAAGCCTTTGAGCGCTTCTTTGGCAAAATCAAGGGTGATCCCTAAATCCTCAATTTTGCAGTTCAGCACCGTACCATCAATGCTGATGTGACAGTTTTTAGA
>JANYFS010000614.1 GCA_025359705.1 Deinococcales bacterium
CCGCAGTTGTTTAGAAAGAAAAACCGCCAAAAGCAGTCCTACTGGGTTTTGAACCAGCATGTGAATTGCAAAAAACTTGATATTATTCCATAGCGCATTCCAAAACGGGCCTGAAAATTCAGGAGCCTGAAACAAACGAAAATAATTAGCAAGACCCACAAAATGTTCTGGGCCATTATTGATCTGAGTATTGAGCGAAAGCCATAACGAGGTGAACAAGGGGTAGATCATAAAGAGGGAGTAGATTGCCACCGCAGGCAGCAAAAACACCATTAGGTGAGGGCTGAATCGTTTACGCATAAATACCTTTGCTCCAAGTTTGGGAAAGCTTCTAAAAGGGTATTGGGACGACTCGAGGGAACTCACTACTACACAAAATCACTCAAAATTCGATACAACTTCTCGAGGGTGAATAAATTTAGAGGTAGGGGCCAAATAGCCCCCACACTCACTTTAACTACTTCCCTCGAGCTTATATTTCCCTCGAGCTTATAGTTCTCTCGAGCTTACTTACCTTTTTGTGGGCCGTACCAAGAAGCCAAGTTCTTTTGCACAAAGTTTGCCGCTTCCACTGGAGTCATGCTGCCGTTTAGTACTGAAGAAGAAGCATTCCACAAGTCGTTTTCGTTGTTTGGGTTGGTGTTGCGAGACAAAATTTGATAGCTCGAGCGGAAGGTTTTGTCACAGGTTTTGCGCCAAGATAAAAATTGCTGGGCCACAGGATCTGCAATTGTGTAATTGACATCCGCTAGTGGGTAAAACCCAGGTACTGCATTGGCATAAAGTTGAGCAAATTGATCGGTTGCCAGCCAGCTTAAGAATACCTTGGCAGCTTCCTTGTTAGGGCTGGCAGCATTGAGACCAAAACCAATGTCGGGGTGATCGCTGATGGTACATTGTTTACCCGAAAACAAATATGGTGGAAATGCTCCTAGCTCGAGCTTGGGATTCATTTGGCGGAAAGTGGCAATATCCCAAGAACCCGCAGGATAAACTGCCCCACGCCCTTGTGCAAAAAAGTTCTGCGAATCGGGATAGGCCAAAGCTTGATAGCCACTGACCAAATAGGGTTGCCATTTAGCTAGGGCTTTGAAGGCTGCCAAGAATCCGCCTTTGTTGTATTGGGCAGTTCCTGCCAGCAGTCCTGTGCGGCCTTTTTCCGCACCCCACAAGGTTGGACCAATGTTTTGGAAGCCCATCGTAGCGGATTCCCATTGATCTTTGGTTCCCATCACCAGCGCCGAATATTTGCCGTTGTCTTTGATCTTTTTCATGGCTGCCAAGAATTGCGTTTCGGTTTTGGGAACCGCCACACCCAACTCGCTGAAAATCGCTTTGTTGTACAAAAAGCCGTGAATGACCGATGCAGTGGGTACGCAAAAAGTGCTGCTGCCATCGTCGGTACTCCAGGCGGTTTTGGCAACCTTGCTAAAATTATTCATGCCTGGCAAATCGTTTAGCGAAGTCAAATACTTGGCCTTAAACAGCTCGAGGCTGCTATCAAAGGGGCGACAGGCGATGATGTCGCCAGCCGTGCCGCCTTTCAATTTGGTTTGCAAAATGGCGTTGTATTCGGTGGGTGCGCTGGGCGCAAACTTGACTTCAATTTCGGGGTGCAACTTGGTAAAAGCGGGGATAATGATCGTGTTCCAGATCTTTAAATCATCGTTGCGCCAGCTTTCGATGGTTAGGGTGGCTTTTTGGGCTTGAACCTGACCAACGGTTAAAAGGCTCAGGCTAACAACTAAGGCGGTCATCTTGACAGTCATTTTACGGTTCATGGTATTCCCCTGTAATCGTATTCTCGAGGGGGTAAGTAAAATCAGTGATTAAAACCAGTGATTAAAATACCCTCGAGTGAGTGAGCGGACTTAAGGTTGCCGTTTGGAACTTGTCGGTTTAGGAGTTTACTGATTGAGGTGTGTGCTGTGATTGAAAGCTCGAGGTATGACTTAAACGCACCCCTTAAACTAATGACTGAAGCTGGGGTTGGATTTGGGAACCTTCCAAAGTGGGTGCAAGTGCAGCAAGCTCGAGGGCAGTGGTTTCAAAAAAGCGCTCGATGGCGATGCTCGAGGCTCCCCTCGCCCACATGGTTCCCGAGTCGATCAATATGCGAAGTTCTGGCTTTGAGCGGCTGATGGGTAGCAGATTTGCCCTAAAACCTTCCCGAGCTGCGTGGATCAATTCTGGGATCTCTAAACTGGGTTCAAAGGCCAGATAAACCGCGTCTGGATCGAAAGTGGTAGCAAGATTGGCAAGGGTTGCGCCGAGTAGGGTTCCTGCTTTATGAATAATCTCGAGGCACGCCAAACTTCCTGTGGCAATCGCAGTTTTTAACACAGTTTTTAACTGATCCCCTGCCACTGCCACTCCAGCTTTGCCAAGGGCTGCGGCAATTCGGCGCTCGAGTGGTTCCCGCGAAACCACCGCCTCGAGGCAACCCTCTTTTCCGCAGTGGCAGCTAAAACCTGGTTCAAAGGTGGCTCGAGTGTGTCCAATTTCTCCCGCTAGGCCGTTGCGCCCTCGGTACACGGCTTGGTCGATGATGATGCCCGCACCGATGCCGTTGCCCAGTGTAACCATCACAAACGACTCTCGAGGGCGGGCCAAACCAAACAGCAATTCGGCAAGGGCCAGCGCATTGGCATCGTTTTCGATGGAGGTGGGCAACTGGGTTCGCTCTGCCACAAGCTGAGCTATCGGGACATCGTGCCAGCCCAACAAAGTGGTTGAATCGAGGCAGACCCCCGCTTTGGCATCGACAATGCCCGATAGCCCAATGCCAATACCCACAATCCGCCCAGCAAAAATACGCTCGAGGGAAATCCGTTGCACAAAAGTTGCAATTGCGCCCGCTACATCGTTGGGACTAAAGCTATTCAGGCAAATTTCTTCGCTCAGTACGATTTCGCCCTTGAGGTTGGTTATTACGATTTGGTTATGGTTCGAGTTGAGCTGCACCCCAATAGCGTAGCCGTACTCACTATTCAAACTGAGCATCGAGTGGGGCCGTCCCATCGACTTTTGCTGCTGCCCTACTTCTTGAATCAGCCCCAAGGTCATGGCTCGTTTGACCGTACCAGAAACCGCAGAAGCACTGAGACCCGTGGCAATTCGGATATCGGATTGGGAAATAGGGGCGTTTGCCCGAATCAACGACAACACCTGACTATAGGTAGACACCTGACCCCCTTTTAACGTGGATTTGACGATTTGGTTGGTTGACTGGTTGATTGGGTTAGACTTAGTTTTTACACTGAAAGAAGTAAGTGAAGTGTAGTGTGATTTCATGGTTTTGTCAAGCGTGATATGAAGCTCTATAAATTAGACTGGTTTAAGCTGTCTGGGGAACACTCGAGGGGATTTAGAGCTAAGGATCAACATTTTTAGTTACCTCGAGCGGTACGGAAGCAGTTTTTGTAGCCACTTCCCCCAATAAAACTGCACTCAGAGCCAATAAATTAGCTTCTCGAAATCCGTAGGTGATCAATGCTGGAGCCTGCAATTGTTCGGCATGATGAGGGTTCCACAGGGCCAAATGCAGCGAAGGAAGCGAACCCTCCAGTACCAACCGTGCCAGTTGCTTTTCGGGTTCGGATAATTCCCACCTCGAGAGGGTCACAAAAACCGCGTAAGATGAGGGTTCACTCGAGTCTTGGAGTGCATTCTGTACATCGTTTAGCACCGAAAGCGGATCATGGGGCGGGTAGATCACCGCTTGCATATTGGGCCAGACCGTTTGCAGGGTTTGGATCAGTTCTGCGCCAGATAAAAAATCTTCATAAGGGCCGCCCACACTGGCGCTCGAGGGAACCACCAGCACAATCCGTTGCTTGGGATCTGGTAATCGTACCTGTCCCCACGCAGTGACAGCGGCTCGAGCCACCTTTTGTATCGTTTCTTGATCCTGAAGGTGTTCGGCGGGCAAGTACGGGCGAACTTGACTGGGAAAGCGTTGGGCGGCTTTGCTCAGTCGCTCGAGGCTGTGTAGCACTTGGTCATGCTCGAGTTGGCCTTGTGCATACGCCTGCGCTATGGCTTCGACTTGCAAAATTTGGGCAGTCATATCGCCGTGGGTACAGGCCAATACCGCGTCTGCACCTGCGATCAGAGCCAAAGCTGCGGCCTGACCCCCAGGGTAAAGCAAGGCCACCCCTGCCATATCGGTGGAATCGGTGACGATCACCCCCTGATAGCCCCAACGTTCCCGAAGCAGTTCGGTCAGTACCGCTCTCGAGACAGTGGCGGGTCGCAGGGGATCAAGGGCAGGATAGAGAATATGTGCGGTCATCACCGAACCCAACTGGGCTGCTACTGCGCGTTGAAAGGGAATCCACTCGAGCGCCTCCAATTCCTCGAGCGATTTGTGAACCGTGGGCAGGGCCAAATGACTGTCCACTTGAGTATCGCCGTGACCAGGAAAATGCTTGACGCTGGACATCACACCCGCAGCCTCGAGACCCCGCGCCCAAGCGACTCCAAGCGTGGCTACCTGCTGGGGATCACTCCCAAAGCTGCGTTCGCCAATCACCGGATTAAGCGGATTGCTGTTGACATCCAAAGTGGGGGCAAAATTCCAATTGATGCCCACCGAGCGCAGCCCACGCCCTGCGATGCCACCCAGACGGTAGGCCATATCCTCGGCTTCAGGGTTGCTGTGATCCGCTGGAAATGCCGCAGCAATTGCCATTGGAGCGGGTACTTGAGGAACCTCCAATATCCGCAGCACCGCGCCACCTTCTTGGTCGATGCCAATCAATACCTGATCTCCCAAAATTTCCCGCAGCTCCAAGATCAGCCGCTCGAGTTGTTTTAGGCTGCCAATATTGCGGCGAAACAGGCACACTCCGCCAAATTGGTGGCGCTCGAGGTGTCTGCGCCACGAGACACTGAGGGTGGGTTCGGGAATATCTACAATTAAAGTGCGGTTTAGGTTGAGGGTATTGTTTAAGGAGGTCACGAGTTTCCTTCGTAAATTCTAGCGAGTTAGGGTTACTTTGCTTAACGAAGGCGGCACATCGGGATCAAGACCCTTAGCCAGTGCTAGATGTCCTGCAAATAGATATACTGCCAAGATCGAAGCTAAAGGATCGGTGAGGCGGTGTGTGGTATCGGGGGTAATGCAGCGCAGGGCCGCATTGAGGGGAGCATCTGCGCCAAA
Source organism: Deinococcales bacterium (assembly GCA_025359705.1). Classification (GTDB taxonomy): domain Bacteria; phylum Deinococcota; class Deinococci; order Deinococcales; family Deinococcaceae; genus JACMOA01. The sequence continues at coordinate 5,165 of JANYFS010000614.1, forward strand.
AAGTAAAATCTCGGCTCCTTTAGCCTCGAGGAGTTGAAAGGCCGCCAACGAAAAAGGTGCGGCTTCATCTCGAGATTGAAGTGCCAGAATGGGGTATCCCGCTTCCACCACCCGCATGGGGCCATGTGAAAATTCGGCGGAGCTGTAGGCTTCGGCTTGGATTCCACTGGTTTCGCGCAATTTTAGGGCCGCCTCGAGCGCCACCCCATAGTGCAAGCCACGGCCCAAAACGGTCAGACTGCGGGCATATCGGTAGCGATCCGCGCGTTCTTGTAGATCTGGCTCGAGCTGTAAAGTGCGCTCGAGGGCGTGGGGCAAGTGCTGCAAAGCCACGTCCAGTGGGCGCTTTAAGGCGGGGTCTGGCTGCAACTCTGCCAGCAAACACAGCCCCAGATACAGGCTCGAGAGGTAGCTTTTGGTGGCGGCAACTGCTTTTTCTTCGCCCGCACACAGCGGAAGTACAAATTCGGCAACCTGGGCCAGCGCGGAATCTTCACGGTTGACCAAAGCCACCGTAATCGCACCTTGCGCCCTTGCAAGCGCCAGACTTTCCACCACATCGGGCGAAGCTCCCGACTGCGAAATCGCCAGCACTAAAGCCCCTTCTACCGCCAGTGGGCGGCGGTAAACACTGGTCATCGAAGGTGCAGCACTGCCCACTGGCAAGCCCAAAACCAGCTCGAAGGCGTATTTGAGAAAAGTAGCAGCATGATCGCTCGAGCCTCGAGCCAAAGTGAGTGCAAAAGCAGGTGGACGCTGTTTGAGTGCCGCCACCAAGGGTTGCAGCATCTGGCGATTTTGCCAAACCCGCTCGAGAATACGGGGGGTTTCACGGGCTTCTTGCAGCATTAAAGGATTGGGGTTTAGCATCGGATTCACCATTAGGATTTACGACTAGATTGACCGTAGAATTGTGTGAGGTTAGCTTTAGCGTGGCCTTCTCCCGAAGAAAGCTCGAGGTGGATGGTTATAGCCGCATGTTTCTCGAGCGAATCCACTGTTTGACCAACATGTTGGTATTGCATTATTTCACTGCACCATCCAAACCGCGCATAAAGAAACGCTGAGCGAACATAAAGATAAGTAAAATGGGTAACATCATAATTAGGCTACCCGCAGCAATGTTAAAAGGGTCATAATTGAATTGCCCTTTTAATTTTAAGACTGCTACGCTGAGCGGGGCCAAATCTGGGGTGCTGGACAGTACCAGCATGGGCCAAAAATAGGCGTTCCAAGAGGTGACCAAGGTAAAAATTCCCAGTGCCGCCAAAGAAGGTAAGGTGAGTGGTAGCATAATTCCAAAAAGAATCCGCATTTCACTGGCCCCATCCAAACGAGCCGCCTCGAGCAAGGCTTGAGGTACACTCAGAAAGGCTTGGCGCATCAAAAAGATGCCAAAGGCGGTTGCCAAAGTAGGCAGTACCACGCCCAAGTGCGTACCCAGCAAGTGTAATTTTTGCAACGTCAGGGTATTGACAATAAAGTTGGTTTCGCTGGGCAATACCAAAGTAGCCACAATCGTACCAAAAATCCATTTGTCCCCAGGAAATTTAAAACGAGCCAAGGGATAGGCTGCCAATACCGAAACGAGTAAGGTTCCGACGATGCTCAGCAAGGTGATCGAAACACTATTAAGAATATATTTACCTAAAGAAAAGCTTTGATAGACCTCAACAAAATTGTTAAAAGTGATATGTTTGGGAAATAGACTAGCAGGGAAATCATAGATACTGGTTCCGCCGCCTGCACCTTTGTCGGTGAGCGCAATTGCCAGCGTCCAGAAAAAGGGAAAGGTTGCGAAAATTAGAATCAAAATCAGTAAAGTATAGCGGCCCACACCGTTTAATCTTTTTTGGATCAGCCTACTGGGGTAACTGGGTTGAGGGTTTTTAGAATTTCGGCGGACAACTTGGGGGCTACTGGAGTTCATGATTGTGCTCCATTATCTCTAAAGAAACGAAAGTTTAAGAAAGACAAGATCAAACCAAAAGCCGCAACTACCAATCCCGCTGCCGAAGCCATACCATAATCGAAGTTAAAACCTTGAAAAGCCTTGTTATAGACGTACATCAGCGAGGTATACGTGCTATTGAGTGGGCCACCATTGGTTAAAACCACAATTTCCTCGAGCGAACGAAGTGCGGCAATGGTGGACAGCAAGGAACAGAGCAAAATGGTAGGACGCATCATGGGTACGGTAATTTTCCAAAAGAGTTGCCAAGGGGTAGCCCCATCCAAGGTAGCTGCTTCCTCGAGTTCGGCAGGTATGCTTTGTAAACCCGCCAAATAAAGCACCATATAGTAACCAAATCCCCGCCAAAAGGTAACAAACATCACTGCATAGAGTGCAGTGGCTTCGTTGCCCAACCAGCTTGGACCTTGCCCCGCACCAATGATATGTAGCCGCTCGAGCAGCCAGTTGAGGGTACCATCTTTGTTGTAGACCCATTCCCACATCACGGCTGCTAGCGAAATGGATGTGACTACGGGTATATAGTAGGCTCCTCGAAAGAAAGCGATTCCAGGAATTTGTTTATTGACCAAAACAGCTACCGCCAAAGAAGCCAATTGCAAAACGGGAACCACCAGCAAGTAACGTAAGCTGTTCTTGATTCCCGTCCAGAAAAGATCGTCACCCGCTAGGGTTCTAAAGTTGTCCAGTCCAATAAATTTGGGAGCTAAGCCTTGGGCAAAACGCATACCGCCATATTCGGTAAATCCCAGATAAGCACCATACAGCATTGGATAAAATGTAAAAACGGTTAATAAAATAAGTGCGGGTGCAAGAAAAGTGTAGGCGAGCAAAGTGGTATTGGCTGAAGGTTTCATGGATTCCCTCCCGAGTCCAAGATGTGAAGAGTTTGGTACAGAAAAAGCAGATCTGGCATTTTAATACATTCGCTCGAGTGATTTAGAAAATTGCAATCCTACCTGACTGCATTTTATAATTTTATAGCTGACTGTAGGTAAAAAAATTAAAGATGGAGCGCATTTGATATGAATAACCTCCCTCGAGAACATATTGAGAAATTATTCTTGGCTCCACCTATTTTATGATTTTAAATGTTAAATACTTAAAATTTACGAGCTTATTCTTGGCTCGAGCTTGTTCGCTCGAGGGTTATTTCTTCATATTGGCATTCCAAAAAGCCACCGAATCGTCCAAGGCTTGTTGGGCGGTCTTTTTACCCAACATGGCTGCTTCGATATTATCGTTGAAGTTTTTGTACAAATCATCCGAGTTACCAGGAGCGCGGTAGCCTGGGTTGATAAAGCGACCTTGAGCTCCAATCATGCTGGTGGCTTTAGAAATGGCATCGCTGCTTTTTTGCTTAAAGAACGGATCGTTTTGAGCCGCTTTGGTGGTGGGTACAATCGGAACCATTTTTGCGAAGGTCATTTGATTGGTGTTGTTGGTCATAAACGCAGCAAACATGGCTGCTTCTTTGGTGTGTTTGGAGGCTTTGGGAACCACCAAGGCCATGCCGCCCCCAGTTTGAATCTTGGCTTTACCCAGCGGGGCCACGCCTACCGCAGTTTTGGCGTATAGGTCTTTGTTGTTGTCGCGGATGCGGGTGAGGGCTTGGGGGCCACCAATGATCATGGCAACTTTATTTTGGGCGTACATTTCGGTACCCAACTGGAAGGCTTCACGGCGCAGAGCATCCTCGGGAATAAAGCCACCCTTGAACAGCTCAATGTATTTTTGCAAAAGCGCAACATGGGCGCTCGAGTTAAAGACGGCTTTACCATCCGCACCATAAATACCCAGACCGTCCGCGTTAAAGTAACCCAGCATCGAGGCAGTATTGGGATCTTTGAGCGCAGGAACCCAGCCATATGCACCCGTGGCAGTCTTGATTTTGCGGGCCGCGTCCATCATTTCGTCCATGGTTTTGGGGATGCTGTTGATGCCTGCTTTTTTCAGCAGGTCGGGGTTATAGACCAAAACCCCTTCGTTCAACCAACCATACCAGGGCAGGCCATAGTGCTGTCCCAGACTGGCAAAATTGCTGAGTGGCTGCGGATAATAGCTATTGAGTACCGCGCGGCTAACCAGTCCCTCGAGCGGCGCTAGGAAACCGTTTTGAGCAGCCTTGGCGGTTTCGTCGATGTTCAGATTAACCACGTCTGGAGCGCTTCCCAAATTCACACTGCTGATAAAGTCTTGCACCATCGAATCTTGCTTATCGAACCACTTGACCTTGATGCCAGGATTTGCGGCTTCAAAAGCGCTGATGGTATCTTTGAGGTAGCCGTCAAACTTGGGGCTGAGATACCACGACCAAAAGGTCACTTCCACCGGCGATGAGGCTTGCGCCTGAGCTGCGGGCAGGGCAGAAAGGCTAAGGCTTAGGGCGAACGCCAGGGTTAGGTTGCGTTTCAGACTAGTCATATTGGGTCTCCTATAGAATCTGGGTGAGTTTTGGTGAGTTTTGGTGAGTCTGGATGACTTCTGCGAATTCTGTTGAATCAGAATTTCTTTTCCACAACCGATTCTGCGGTCTTGCGGATGATGTCGGATGCGCCTTGCAGGTGGGCGAACAACTCCAGATACAGCACCTCGAGCAGCAAAACTTGACTGGTTAGGCTCGAGATTGCCCCGCCTGCCAGCGGGCTTTCTGGGCTTGCGGTATACAAAACCTCGCGGGCATATTGGGTGATCGGTGAGGTGGCGCGGTGGGTGATGGCAACGGTGAATGCACCCGCTTGGAACGCTGCTTTTAAGTTTTGCACGGTATCGATGGTGCTTCCCGAGCGGGTAATCCCAATCAGTACATCACCCGAGGTAAGTGTGGAGGCCGAAACCGCCGAAATGTGCGGATCACTATGGGCAAAGGCAGCAATACCGACCCGCAGCAGCTTTTGAGCGAAAAACTGAGCTGCCAAACCACTGTAGCCTTGCCCAGAAATCTCCACTCGGCGGGCGGTCATCAACGCTCGAGCTACACTTTCCACCACTTCTGGCTCGAGAATACGGCGGGTGGACTCGAGGGCAAAAGTCGATTGATGCACCGCTTGGTCGGCGCGGTAGAGCATTCCATCGCCCTGCTGAGGTATTTCATTGCCTTGTACCGCCAAATCAGAAGTCAGCGAGATTTTGAAGGCATGAAAACCTGGGAAATCCAGCTTGCGACACAAGCGCGTAATGCTGGCCTCGCCCACGCCCACTGCCGTGGCCAATTCGGTGATGGTTTGGTAAACCACCAATTCGGCATTCGCCAAGATGTACTCGGTGACGCGGCGCAGGCTGGGAGACAGAAAATCCTGCTGTGACCGCAACCGTCCCAGCGCTCCAGAGGGAAGGCTGATTTTGGAAGTTGGCAGCGTTGAATAGATTTCCGTCATGGTCTCCTCTGATGGGGTTGGGAAAAGAGTGGAAACATAAAATTGATCGGGCGGAAAGATTGGTGGGGTGGAAATCGCCACAGCGGAACGTGTACCGAATTTTTCCACAGGTATAGCGCTAATCAAGAGATATGAAACCTGAAAGTACCGTTTGTAACGCACTTATTTGCTTCCGATTGCTTCTCTTGATAAAAAAATCATACTCGATGAAAATAATTTTTGTCAATACCCTGTCATATTTGGGTTTTTATTTTCAGTTCGACTTTTCCGATTTACAATTTGCAATTGTGCAAAAGATTTTTCTTAATTCACTTACCAGCCGCATTTTTTCCACTCGAGCGATTTTAAGCTGAATGGATCTGAAGCTGAATGGATCTGACACAGCACCCTCGAGCGTGATCTATAAAATGCAAAACCGATCAGTCAAAAATCTTCCACTCGAGCGGTTCTTGCCCCGAATCGAGCAAGGCTTGATTGATTCTCGAGAAGGGTTTAGAACCGAAAAACCCATTGTGCGCCGATAGGGGAGAGGGGTGGGCGCTGGTGATCAGGGTATGTTTGGTGCTGTCGATCAACTTGGCCTTTTTCTGAGCGTAGGCTCCCCACAGAACAAAAACCACGTTTTCACACTCGGTATTCACCGCTTTAATCACTGCATCGGTGAAGGTTTCCCAGCCTTTGTCTTTGTGCGCGTTGGGTTGGGCTTGGCGCACGGTGAGTACCGCATTGAGCAGCAAAACACCTTGCCTTGCCCAATGCTCGAGGTTGCCCGATTTGGCAACAGGATGCCCCAAATCGTTGTGCAATTCGGTATAGATATTGCGGAGTGAAGGGGGCAAACGCACCCCTGACTGGACACTAAAGCTTAGCCCGTGGGCTTGCCCCGCACCATGATAGGGGTCTTGGCCCAAAATCAGCACTTTGACCCGCTCGAGGGGAGTCCACTCCAAAGCCCGCAACACCTCATTTTCGGGAGGGAAAATGGTCTGCTCGAGGCGTTCTTGGGCCACAAAGTCGAGTAAAGTTTTCAGGTAAGGCTTGTTCAGTTCGGGGGCTAAGGCGGTCTGCCAATCGAGGGGTAAGGTTTCAAAAATAGACATAACGCTACTTTACTGCATGAAATTGTTAAAGATATTTGTAAAAATTGTTTCTCTATTCTGCTAAAAAACGAATCCATAAAACGAATCCATAAAAAAATCTCGAGCGCCCGAATCAACGCCTGATTATTTTTTGAGGTATCACCACTGCTTTACACTATGGTCAATTTAAATTAACAATATGATCTCGAAGTTGAATCAAATATTCGGGAACCTCACCCAAATCACGCAAAAAACGCTGGCAAAGCCGCACGAGAATACGGCGTGCGGTTAAATCTCCCTCGAGCTTAGCACTGGTTTTTACCAACATATCGTTGATCTCTGGGTTGTAGGGTTCAACCTCGAGCAATTCGCTTGCCAAGCGCAGGCAATTCAAATAATCACCTTCTTGAAATTTGGTTTGCAAAACCCGCACGCCCGCTCGAGCCACCATTTTAGCAAGATCATCGCGTTGATTTTGAACCCAATCGCTCTCAAAATTAGTAAGAAAAGGGCCACCATATGCAGTGATCGCCACCGAATTAATATGTGCATCATTGGAGCGCAAACCTCGTAATACAGTATCGTAATCCCAGGTGATTCGCAGGTGTTCGCTTAGAAGGGTGTAGTGTCCTGCGCCAAATTTAACATTAAAGCCTGGAATCACCCGCTCGAGTTCATAGCGCACCTGGTGAAAGTAATTGCGTGCGCGGCTGGGGTCTTCGTCGGGGAAAAGATCCAGTAGTGCTTCCTTGAGGGTAAAGGTGGGGTGGCTTAGGAAGTAACAGGCCAATTCCATACAGCGGCTCAAATCGAAAGACAATTCTTGACCATCCAACCAAAACTGCTCTTTGCCCAAGGTTTGCAGCCGCAGATGACGCAAAGAATTGGGCGAGAGTCCGCGCCAATCTTCCAGCAAAATGTGGCTATACTGCCTGCTGGTCAGGCTTTCCAGATACTCGAGTACCCGTGGCAAACCCCGCAACTCGAGGGCCAAAAACCCGCCGCCACCCACCTGATGCCGCAAATCGGTGACTTGAGCCAGAATTTGTTCGGCCTCGAGCATTTTCCCCAAGCTCAGCCACAGATCCACCACATGCAATTTGACCCAAGCTTG
>JANYFS010000621.1 GCA_025359705.1 Deinococcales bacterium
CGAGTATGCCAGTGGTCAACTTATTTGGCAAAACTCGAGAATACAAAACTGGGTCACTCGAGCGTTAAATATTCCCCTCGAGTGACCCAATCATATTCCCCAAAACTTACATTTCCATACGGGTTTTCAAGAAGTTGGTCAAAACTGAACCGCGCTTGTAAAAATTATTATCCATAATCCGAATATAAAGCGGCACAGTGGTTTTAATTCCCTCAATCACCGTCTCCTCGAGGGCGCGTTTCATTTTGGCTATTGCCTCATTTCTATTGGGTGCGTGAACAATCAATTTGCCAATCAAAGAATCATAGTGTGGTGGAATGCTATAGCCGGTATAGGCATGGCTATCAACCCGCACTCCCAACCCTCCAGGAAAATGCACATTCTCGAGCTTACCCGCACTTGGTCTAAAATCCTTGTCGGGATCTTCGGCATTGAGTCTGCACTCTATAGCGTGTCCCTCGAGCCGTATATCTGCTTGCTCGAGTGCTAAACCCTCTCCAGATGCAATCTCGAGCTGCAAGCGGATAAAGTCTAGCCTCGAGATCATTTCCGAGACGCAGTGTTCCACCTGAATGCGGGTGTTCATCTCCATAAAGTAGAAGTTCCCGTCGGTATCCACAATAAACTCGAGGGTTCCTGCACCTTTGTAATTCACTTGTTTGGCAAGGCGCACACCTGCTGCCAAAATCTCTTGGCGTAGGGTATCGGGCAAGGTGCTGGGCGCTTCTTCAATCAGTTTTTGATTGCGGCGTTGGATCGAGCAATCCCGTTCGCCCATATGCAAAACTTTGCCCTCACCGTCACCCATGACCTGTACTTCTACATGTCTAAATTCCTCGAGGAATTTTTCCATGATCAGTGCAGGATCACTGAAGTACAGCCGTGCTTCTTCGCCCGCTTGGGGGAAGTTTTTCTTGAGTTCTTCTTGGGTGCGGCAGATCTTTTGACCTCGCCCCCCACCGCCTGCACTGGCTTTGAGCAGTATAGGGTAGCCAATTTGTTTGGCAGCCAGCAGTGCCTCATCCAGATTCTCGAGGATGCCCGTTCCTGGAACTACAGGAACCCCTGCTCGAGTGGCGATGTCGCGGCCTCCTGCTTTGCTGCCCAGTTCGCGCATACTTTCGGGGGTGGGGCCAATAAAGATGATGCCATGATCGCGGCACATTTCGGCAAAGTCTGGGTTTTCCGACATAAAACCGTAGCCTGGGTGAATCGCTTCTGCGCCTGTTATTAGGGCAGCACTCAAAACATTAGGAATATTCAGATAGCTTTTATTGCTCTCGGCGGGGCCAACACAAACCGATTCATCGGCAAGTAAAACCGCCAGACTATTCACATCGGGCTGGCTGTAAATAACTACGGTTTTAACTCCCATTTCTTTGGCAGTGCGGATAATGCGTAGCGCGATTTCGCCACGGTTTGCAATTAAGATTTTTTTAAACATGGTTATACCTCATATCAGATTTCATACTAGACCTCATGCTTCAATCAAAAACAAATCTTGACCATATTCCACAGGATTACCGTTTTGTACCAAAATTTTACGTACAATGCCCGCCACTTCGCTTTCAATCTCGTTCATTAGCTTCATCGCCTCGAGGATACATAGCACTTGGCCTTTCTCGATGCGGTCTCCTTCTTTGACAAACACCGCAGCATCTGGAGAAGGGGAGCTGTAGTAGGTTCCGACAATGGGGGCTTTGACAGGAGTCAGGTGGGCGGTACTCTCGAGCGGGGCCGCCACAGGTACAGCTACGGGTGCGCTCGAGGGTTCTGAAACAGGTGTGGCGGGGGCCACAGGTGCGCTCGAGGTGGCGAGAGGTGCTGAAGGTGCAGCAAAACCCAACATGCCGCTCATGCCGCCCATGCCGCCCATACTGCTGTTGGAAAGTAATTCCGCGCCGCGCTTGAGAGCGATTTCGTATTGGGGTGTTTTGAGACTAAATTCGCGCACATCGGCCTGAGCCAAACTCGCAAGCATTTGTTGAAGTTCAAGTGGGTTCATGGTTCCTCCAAGATGATGAGAGACATCATAGCAAGCCCTAATGCCTCATATCAGCTTTGATATATGAGAAAAACGGGAACAGATCTAGTCGAACAAACGTTTGGTAAAACTCGAGCCTGAAAAAAGGCAGCTCGAGGTGATCTTCGGAGCTGCCTAAAACGCAAAATTACGCGCGGCTGAGGTATTCCCCAGTGCGGGTATCCACTTTCACTTTGTTGCCCGTTTCCACAAACAAAGGCACTTGAATGCTGGTTCCGCTCGAGAGTTTGGCGGTTTTGCTGCCGCCCGAAACGGTGTCGCCACGCAAACCAGGATCGGTTTCTGTGACCTCGAGGATCACTTGGTTGGGCAGGGTGATTTTGAGGGGTTTTTCGCCGTACATTTGTACTTCGATTTCCATATTCTCGATCAAGAAACGTACTGCGTCGCCTGCCAACAGCACGGGCAACGTGACTTGCTCGAAGGTGTCCAAATCCATGAACACGTAATCTTCGCCGTCTTTGTAGAGGTACTGCATTTTCTTGCCTTCAACGAAAATATCTTGCAGTTTTTCGCCGTTGTTGAAGGTGCGATCCACAATCGAACCGGTCTCGAGGTTCCGCAATTTGGTGACAATCTTGGCCCCACCCCGACCCATTTTGAGGTGTTGAAACTCGAGGCACTCCCACAATCCACCGTCCATTTGAATTTTATTTCCAGGACGTACTTCAGTCACGCTGATCATCTCTAAAAACTCCTTTTCTGATCATGCTTATTCAAAAACATGATTGGCAACAAAAAGCGCCCATCTCTCGAGCGCCGTTGACCGATACAAACGCGATTATAGCACGGGACTTAGAAGCTCGGAAACCCGATTGCAGAACAATTTGTATAACAATTTGCATAACAATCTCGAGGGGAAATGCGTCTCATATGTGCTTGAAGGAGGGCTACAACTCGAGGATGGTTGGTTTAAACTCGAGCTGCCCAATGTACTCGAGGTATTCGGCTTCGGTGAGGGGGCGGCCTTTTTGGGCTAGGGCGACGATCATGGCTTCCATGACATTGTTGCCAAAGCTGCGCCCGTTGATCCTTGGGGTGGTGGTGATCATCTGGGACACGCCTTTGGCCCGCGCCCACTGCACATCGGTGGGGGTGGTGGTGTTGGTTAGAATGATTTTGCCACTCAGGTTTTCGGGAGCGTAGCGTTTGATGTAATGAAAATCCCCCGCCAGCACTTTGGCCCAGCTAAAATACTGAGTTCCTACCCCCTGCACACTGGTTTCCTGCTTCTCGCCCGTAGGATAAAACCATTTGAAGGGCAATTTGGTGATGATCGGCAAAATCATTTTGGCAAGGCGGCGCAATTGCTCAATTGAACGGATTGGGTAATTGATCCCAATCCCAAAAACAATGTCTCCATACACTATTTCCGCGCCCAGTTCGGAAAGCGCCTCCGCCATACCAAAGCGGTCTACCGCAGAGACCATCAGGGTTGGGGTTCCTTTCCAATGAATATGCGCGTCCAGTTGCCGCACTGCCAGCCGCTCGAGGGTGTGTTTTAACCCGCCACCATCCACCACGGGCGTGGTTTTGACTCCCGCCACCATTTGGGCAATCTCCCGAAAGTGATAGGCTTTGCCCGCCGCCGTCACCGCCAAATCCGCCCCGCCCACCCCCAGCGCGTCCACTTTGCCATCCAAAAATCGGTACATTTCGGCGGCTTTTTTCATGTCCCCATCGGTTCCCAGCCGCTCGAGGATAAAAGATTGACCTAAAAAATCCACCTGCTCCCTCGAGTCACGTTTGCTGGAGCCAATCGAGACGCTGACCACATGTTTGGTTCCTGTGGGGGCGGGTTGCCAGTTATTTGGGAATGTTGTGGACGGGGATGCGGAGGGGGTGGATTGTGTCATATTTGGAAAAGTTTATCACTCGAGGGTGAAGACTGGGGGCGGGTCGCTGCGCTTGAGAAAAACGAGAGGGCGAGAAAACGATAGGGTGAGAAGACGAGAAAACGAGATAAAGATGGAGAAACTTAAATCTTTTTCTTACCCTCATACCCTCATACCCTCATACCCTCATACGCTCTTACTCTCAGCCCTCCTCGAGCCAGACCTCATCACCCTCGAGCGAAACCGTATA
>JANYFS010000627.1 GCA_025359705.1 Deinococcales bacterium
ACTAAAAAGCTACAATCGATACGATCCAAAGACATTATATAATTTTGGAGTCGAATCTGTACATCCATATGTTCAAACTATAGATCCATATATGGATAAGCTCATAGCAATGGATTCTGGTTTAATCAATAAATTAAAAGATGCTACCCATGATCACTTAACCGAGTGGTATGGAAAGGGTTTCATTCAAGTACCTGGCGACCCGCGTTGGTATTTTGACCCCTATGTGGCTTGGAATTATGTTCAAAACGGTAGTAAAAAAGTCGGATACTTCGGGCAACAGCTCACACCCCTCTCGAGCGACACCGACACTCCCGACATCTCGAGCCAGAGTGCAGAAAATACCGACCTCTCGAGCCAAAGCACTAGCGGGGTGGAGAGTTTGGCTGCTGCACCTGTGTGTAGTGCAACCAAGACAGATTGCATAAAAGTAGGGGGTATACTTTTTACGGGCATGGTTGATTATTCGACTATGACTAAATGGTCAGACTGGGATAGGCTGGATACTACTAAAACGGGGTGGATTCATACTGCTATGAAAGTTCAGGTGGGTAGACCAGCTACTGAATTTATTGAAGCTCCTGGAATGTTAAAGAGAGTAAGGCGAGTTAGCTTACTCGATGTACTACAAGGCAAAGATAAATTCGCATTTGCAGATGTCCAAATGGTAGACCCTCAAGATGTACGAAGAAACAAAGCTGTTGCTTGGGCAATTAAACAAGAAGGCGTTTGGTATAGCGCCAATGTAGATATGCCGCCAGGAAATACCAAAGGGCAAGATTATACATACAATAGATTTTATTGCACGCTGCTGAATTGGGCATCTTGGTTTCACGGTGCAAGCGTGGATTTGAGACCCGTCATGATGGAAGGTAGGTACATGGATGTGGGATTCACCATTATGCTTTTACCTAATCATTTATGGTCATCTACAAAAATTAAAAATCTCTCCCAAGTTAGTGGTGAGGACGTTAAATTTGTTGCTAAATATTCTGGACTTAAAACTCCATGAAGGAAAATGTTTGGCACGTTATCACGACATCAATATTTTTATTTTCAGGGTATGTATTTTCGGAAAAAATGATGCTGCAAGATTTGGTCAATGGAAAAGATGTTCTTGCTGTTGCAAAATCTAAAATCATCACAATTAATGAAAAAGGACTCAAGATTGGAGAGATTCAGAATGCAAGGCTGGCTTTCTCTAAAGGTGTTGCTTTGACACAAAAATGCTTATGGTTTGGCAATATTGCGACAGGCTACACAATAAATCAGTATGATCTTACAGACCAAATGAATCAATCCCTGAGCTGCATAGATACAAAAAGCGGAAAGGTAAAAGATTACTTTGTTGGAGACTTCGCTGGAATTTACCCGATAAAAACAAGTGATGGAAAGTCGGTGATATTTACAAACGATTTCAATTCCACGAAACCCACCATAGTAAAAATATTGGACGATGGAAAAATTACACGCCATGACTATAGTCAATATTTAAATGGAGAAATAAAAGACATAGGCGGTGGGAACAATAGGTTTGTTTACGAAAACACCTATTACGATCAGGTGGGTTTGAAAAATCCAGAAGAAACTGGTATATTAATGATTGATGAAAACACACTTGAACCAAAGCAGCTATTTCATATATTTGGCGGAGTATCTCGCAGTATGTTCTTTAATGAGTCGAGTAATAAAATATTCATTGATTTGTTCAAAAAAGATCCCGATGGATACTATAATTTGGAAGAATTGCGTTTATACGATACCAAATTTAATTTAATAAAAACAATTAAAGCTACCCAGTGGTTCTCGGATAATTATGTTCAATTATTGTATGCAAACGAAAGATTTCTATTTTGTATGGGTAGCTCTCCTGGTATATTAGTCTATGACTATATAAAGAAAGTGGGTAGAATTCTTTATCCGCAAGCAAAGAGTGGGTTTTTTAGTGCTCATAGTGGAAAATTTCTCTTTTTGAATCAACTTGGCGGTGGAAATATTATCACAATCAATACGGATACTCAGAAATTTACTGTAACTCATCCTGCATCAGAGGCTATTTACTTATCGGCCTTCTAAAATTAAAATCTCGCTAGTTTCTCTCCTTCATCCCTGCCCACACTCGAGCGGGAATTTTTTATTCCAGTTCATTCCACTCACTCGAGGGTTAAACTATATTCATGTCGCTAAAACACGTTTCCTTTATCTGCTCGAGCGCCGAAGTGATGGCCCAATTTTATGGGGTTTTGGGAGCGGTGGTGGAAAAAGATTGGCCCATGCCCGCCGAGGGTTTGCGCCGTTTGGTGCTGCGTTTAGGGGAGGGTCGCTTGCAATTTTTTGAAGTGGAGGGCGAACACCCCAGCCCCAAAGCACATTGGGCCGAACACATCGCCCTCGAGTTGGAAGATTTTGATGAAATGCTGCGTATCCTCGAGGTGAATGCGGTCAAAATCAGCCGTCCACTGAGCAAGTCTCCCAGTGGGCGGCGCATGATTTTTATTCTTGATCCCGATGGTCGTCAGCTCGAGTTGCTCGAGGCCAACCCCTAATCAAGACTGGGGTTCGTTTGGCTCGAGGGTTTCTGGGCGGGTTTCTAGGCGGGTTTCTGGTTGGGATTCTGCCACAGGTTTGAGTTTGCCACGTCTACGGCGCATTGGTTCTGGCAAAATGATCAGGCTGGACTCGAGCGGTTCAAATTCGCCCGTTTCAGTAACTAGCGGTACTTTGCGGCGGTACGTGCGGCTAGGATAGTAGTAGGTGTACAACATCAGTTTGCCAAAAGCCGCCAGTGGCACCCCCAGTAGCGCTCCAATAATGCCAAACAAAGTCAGGCCCACCATAATACTGAGCAGCACCGTGGCAGGGTGCAAATTGGTGGTGCGGCCCAGAATATAGGGCGAAAGAAAATTCCCCTCGAGCTGATTGACCACCACAAAAACCACCACCACCAGCAAAGCAGTGATCGGTGAAACAGTTAAACCCAGCAAAATCGAAGGGATAATGGCAATCACCACCCCCAAATACGGCACGATGTTAAAGGTGGCAGCCAGCACGCCCAAAGCCAGTGCATTGGGAACTCCAATTAAGGTCAATCCCAAGGCAATCATGGCTCCCACCGCAGTAGCAATCAAAATTTGACCCCGCAAGTAGCCACCAATAGCCGTGCTGATATGCTGTGAAATCTCGAGGGCTATATTTTGATAGGCTTTGGGAAAGGCTGCCAGTAAAGTAGCCCCAATTTTGTTAAAATCAGCCATCAGATAAGCGCTGAGGATCAGCAAAATAACCCCTTGGAAAATATAATTGCTAATGCTGACCACACTCGAAACAATAACCCCACCCGAGCTGAAAAATCCCTCCAGTAATCCTTTGGCTTGTCCTGACAAGGTAGTCGAGGCGGTTTTAATCAAATTGTCTAGGTTGCCCGTAAGCGATTTGAGCTGTGGAATTTCCCGATGTTCATTGATCCACGTGATTGCGTTTTGCAGCCAAGGCTGAATATACTTGGTATAAAGCTCAGGTAATCGGGATAATAAAGCGGTAAATTGATTAAACACTTCCACAAATAAGAAAGAGGCCGCCACTATAGAGGTCAAAATCATCAAGAACACCACCAAAATCCCCAATCCCCTCGAGATACGGAAGCGCTCGAGGAAACTGAGCATTGGGTGGAACAAGTAGGCAATGGTATAGCCAGTAAGTGCCAAAGTGACAATGCTTTGGATGCGTCCAAAAATCAGATAACCCCCATAAAGAACCAGTAGCCAAAAACCCACCCGAATGTAGGGGTTTTTCCAAAGTTGGGCAAAAGCGCTGTTTGAAAACATGGTTCAGCCTATCATATGGGGGTAGCGCTCGAGGGTGGGGTATACCTCAAAGCCGTCTGGCTCGAGTGAAAGCTGTTTTATGTAAGTCTTGACTCGAGCGCCCATGCCGAGGTCGCCAAATTGCTATTCTTAGGCCAAGAGGTATACCAAAATGCGAATCAAAAAACGAATTGCCCTACCCATTTTTGCTGGCCTGCTGGCCTATTACTTGGTTCCACTGCTGGGAATGCAGCTCGCCAATTTGGGGGTATTCCGCCGTGGCTCGGGGGCCAAACCCGAGGCGGCCCTAACCTTCGACGATGGCCCCGACCCGCAGACCACCTCGCAGGTGCTGGACGCGCTCGAGGGGGCGGGGGTGCGTGGCACTTTTTTTGTGCTGGGCCAAAACGTTCAAAAATATCCCGAACTGACTAGGCAAATCCTGTCGCGGGGGCATCAGCTCGAGCTGCATGGTTTTCAGCACCGCGCCGCCTGGTTGCGAAGCCCGTGGGGAACCTATTTGGACATCAAACGGGGTTACGACGCACTGCTCGAGGTAACGGGGGTTGCACCCCGCTTTTTTCGGCCCGCACATGGGGTTTATACCGCTGCGGTGTGGGCTGCCCTCAAAATCCTCAAGCTCGAGGCGGCACACTGGACGGTGGAAGCCCACGACTGGCACGCCGAGTACGGAGTATTTGAGGTACACGAACGGGTTTTGGCTGCGCTCGAGCCTGGGGGCGTGGTGGTGTTGCACGATGCGGGTTTGGGTGGAGAAACCTGTGCAGAATTGCTACCAGAACTGCTGAACGAGTTGAAAAATCGAGATTACCAGCTTAAAACCCTTTCCGAACTGCACGGATTGCGAATGGGTTCCCCAAGGGAGGTGGCCCAGCGGATCTGGAAGCTGGTAGACCACGCTTGGGACAAGCAACACGAAGTGGATTATCTGACCCAAAATGCCAAAAGCATCTTTCGGCTGAGTTTGTCCGCTATGCCCGACCTACCCGAAACCCCTGTGCCAGCGGGTACCATTTGCGCCGACATGCACATTCACAGCCCCCGCATGGTTGCAGTTGCCGAACACACCCCACTGCTGGCCCTGCGTTATGGCAAATACTCCATGCGAGACCTTGCTCGAGCCTTGCGGAACAACCCCAAATACCAAGATGTCCCAGGGATTTTAACCATGACCATGTATCAAGGCATCCTCAAAACTTTGGGATTTACCATCTATGATGTCCCCACCACTCGAGACAATATATTCCTCACCTACTATCTAGCCTTTCTCCGCAATCTCTACTCGAGCCGCCCCAACCGCAGCCTGATCGAACCGCAGTTGGCTTGGATCTCGAGAGAGGATTTGATGCGGAAATATGGGAAAGAGTGAACGGATTGAGAGTAAGAGGGGAAGAGAGTAAGAAAAAGCTCGAGTTACTTATTTTTTTACTGCTTTTTATCTTTTGAAAGAAAAATAACGAATAACGAATAACGAACAACGAACAACGAATAACGAACAACGGAGCATTCTTGAACTACGATTCCATCACCGAACTTTATGAACAGCAATACCTCAGCTACCGCGAGGATCTGCATTTTTACCGCCGTATGGCCCAAACTTTGGGGGGGCCGTTGCTCGAGCTGGGGTGTGGCACGGGGCGTTTAACTTTGCCGCTGGCACGGGCAGGGAACGAGATTGTGGGACTCGAGCTGTCGCCCAAAATGTTGCAAAAAGCCCAGGAAAAAGCGCGGGAAAAGGCGGTAGCAGAGGGTTTAAACCTCGAGCTGATTTTGGGGGATATGCGTACTTTTGCCCTCGAGCGGCGCTTTAAAACCGTGCTGATCCCCTTCAATGCCCTGATGCACCTCTACACCTTGGGCGACCAAGCGGCGGCGCTGGGGCGGGTACATCACCACCTCGAGCCGAATGGGAATCTGCTTTTTGATGTCTACGTGCCACGTTTCGGCCTCGAGGGGGTTTTGCGCCACGAAGGGGAAACCTTTTTTGCCGAGCATGGCTCGAGAACCGATGTTTGGGTGTTGCAGCGCATAGACCCCATCAAGCAAATGGCCTATACCGAATATTTTGTGGACACCACCCAAAGCAGTGGAATGATCACACGCCAACATTTAATGCTCGAGCAGCGCTATTTCACCCGTTTTGAACTCGAGTGGATGCTGCGGGCCAGTGGTTTTGAAGTGCTGAAGGTGTGGGGATCTTTTGAAGGAGAACCGCTCGAGAACAGCAGCCATTACATGATTTTTCAGGCCCGAAAGTTGGGTTAAAGACAGCTAAAAGGTAATTGCCACCGCTCCCAAGGTCAAACCCGCTGCCGTGCCAATCAACAAAGCACGTCCACCCCGCTCGAGGCGACCTGCTTCTACTGCCTCCACCAAAGCCAATGGAATCGAGGCCGCCACGCAATTCCCCCGCCGCTCGAGGTTGACAAAAACCTGGGACTCGAGGAAACCCAACCGCCGTGTGAGCTGTTCCATCGCGTGTTTGCTAGCTTGATGGGGAATCACCGCATCAATTTGCTCGGGGTTCCAACCGATTTGGGTAAAAAGCCGCTCGAGCATGGGGTTCATCAGGCGGGTGGCCTGTTTGAAAATGGCGGGGCCGTCCATCTCGAACGAGTTCATATCGAAGGTGGTTGTGGGGTCGTTGGGATGATGCAGGGTTCCGCCGCCCAGCACCCGCGTAAAATCCGCCCCGCTCGAGAAGGTTTGAAAGGCCGCCCCCTCGAGTCGAGCCGCGCCCGTTCCTTTAGAAACCACCACCGCCGCCGCGCCATCGCCAAATAGGGTGTAGCTTTCGGGTTCTCGAGGGTTCAGCGACACCGAAACGATTTCGCTGGAGAAGATCAAAATATGTTGGTATGGCCCCATCTCGAGCAGCAAGGCGGCCTGTTGCAAGGCCAGTAAAAAACTCAGGCAGGTGGCGTTCAAATCGAAGCACATACTTCCGCCGTCGGGCGCTCCCAATGCGCGTTGCACCAATGCGGCTGTGCAGGGCAAAGCCTGTTGGGGCGCAGCCGAAGCGCCAATTATACAGTCGATGTCTTTTAGCTCGAGGGCCGCCATTTCTATGGCAATTTTTGCCGCCGCCACCGCCATCGAAACACTGGTTTCGTGATCCACATAACGCCGTTCGAGTACCCCCGTGCGCTTGGCAATCCAGCCTTCGGGCAAACCCAATTGCCCCTCGAGTTCGGCATTATGCACCCGCCGCTGTGGAAGATATTTTCCCAAACCCGCAATGTAAAGTGGATAGGTTTTCATAGACTGGGTTCATTTTAGCCCCTCGAGCTGAGTATTTTGCATCGTCCATTGCCTATTGTGCGTTTGGTCATCCGTTTTTCGTTTTTCGTTTTTCGTTTTTCGTAAAAAACCACTAGCCCAACAATCTTTTTCTTACCGTCTGTCTTGGCCCAACTACAGCACCTCTCGGGCTGGGCCGCTTGGACAGAACGGCAC
>JANYFS010000009.1 GCA_025359705.1 Deinococcales bacterium
TTTCAAACCCGCCCAGTACACAGAATCTTTGGTGCAAAACACAATCAAAACACTCGAGACTTTTTCATTTTTGAATCCAACCTTGGTTTGCTAAGTAGTTACAAAGAAAAAAGCATCCAGATATAGCTCAACCCCTCGAGAGATATAAAGCAGCACATACCAAAGAAAACTTGTCCAATTAGCTTTCCACAGGTACAGGAACATAAGTCAGCAGATCGTTTAGCACCATTTCGGCGTTTAAACCTCCCAAACGGGCCTCGATTCGCACGGTCACGCGGTGGCCCATCACGGGTAGGGCGGCTTTTTTGATGTCGTCGGGGATTACGTAGCTGCGGCCTGCCAAGGCAGCAAGGGCTTGGGCGACTCCTTGGATTGCCAAACTTGCCCTTGGACTGGCTCCCAAGGCCAGCTCTGGGGCGTGGCGGGTGCTGTGAACCAAGGCCACAATGTAGTGTTGCAGTTCGCTCGAGATGCGGATGTTTTTGACCAGATCTCTGGCCTGCAATAGCTCTTGGGCGCTCGAGACTTGCTCGAGGGTGTCGATGGGGTGCTTGCTTTGTAGCCTCAGCAACATAGCGGCTTCTTCATCGGCGCTGGGATAGCCCACCGAAAGTTTGAGCAAAAAGCGGTCTAGTTGGGCCTCGGGCAAGCGAAAAGTACCTTCAAACTCGAGCGGGTTTTGGGTGGCAATCACCACAAAAGGATTGGGCAAGGGGCGGCTGATTCCACCTTCGGAAACCTGCGCCTCTGCCATCGCCTCGAGCAGTGCCGACTGGGTTTTGGGGGTGGCGCGGTTGATCTCGTCGGCAAGCAAAACCCCACAAAACACCGGGCCAGGACGAAACTCAAAGTCCCCCCCACGGTAAATGCTCATGCCTGTTAAGTCGCCGGGCAGCAAATCTGGAGTGAATTGTACGCGGTTGAACTGCAACCCCATCGAAACTGCCAGCGCCCTTGCTAGCATGGTTTTACCCGTTCCAGGCGCATCCTCGAGCAAAATATGCCCCCCTGCCAAAATACCCGCTAGGGCCATACTCGAGACGTTGCGTTTGCCAACCAAAACGCGGTCAATGTTATCTAGGATGGTGTTTGCAAAGCTAAGCATGAAGTGGGTTCCTTTTGGTTCGTTGTTCGTTGTTCGTTGTTCGTTATTCGTTATCCGTTGTTCGTTAAAGATCAGATTCCTCGAGGGTATTATCTATATAGTTTTCTCGGAACGGGCGAGCCAGCGGCCCGCGTGCTGTCTTGGCCCAAAAACAGCACCTCACGGGCCGCTTCGCATAACTACCTACGAAAGATTAAAAGATTAAAAGATTCTTTTCTTACTCTCTTACTCTCTTACTCACCCTTCCTTCAGCCGCTCGAGGGCCAGACGTGCTTCTTCAAAGCGGGCTTGGTCGGGCAGGTCGCCGTAGCGTACTGGCACATAAATGGCGGTAATCAAGGTGACATCGCGCTCGAGGGTGGGGAATTCTTGGGCAATTCGGGCGGCGTACTCGAGGGGAGTTTCGGCTTCAAAGCGGGTGAAGCTGCGTTTTTTCATCTGCTCGAGGAATTGGGCATACAAGGCCCGCACCGTGTCGGGGTTGATCGGCAGTGGGGGTAGGGAAGGGGAGGCGGGGTTAGTTGGGCTGGTTTTTAGGGGTGAAATGCTGTTGGGACGAAAGCGCCACAACGTCCACAAACCGCCCAGCAGCATCAAAAGTGTGACCAAGCCAGAGATTAAAAGCCCGTATCCCATCAGCTTGGCGGTATTGAGCATATTTTGGGAGGGTTGGATGACTAGGGGTTGACCTTGCGGATCGGGAAGGTCTGGAATTTGACCCGAGTCGCGCGTTCCCCCAAACATCCCTGCAATTGCGCCGCTCGAGCTGAGGGTGAGCCACAAAAGCCCCATCAGCGAAACCGTTAGGATGGCAACCACTGCCAAAAGCTGATCCAAACGCATTTTGACCGCCGCTCCCTTTTCACGGTAGCGCAGCATACTGAGCAAAATGAGGACGCAAACCAACGTGGTGGCGGCAAAAATCCCCTCGAGCAGTGGCTTAAACCATGCGGGAAATAGCGGTTCGGAGGGATTTTGGATCACCACCGAAGATAGTGGCCTCGAGCGGTTGGGTCTGGCGGGTGCAGCTTGCTGTTCTTGGGGGGTTGGCTCGAGTTGACGGCTGGTTTCGGTGGGGGGTTTGGGCAAAGTGGTATCCAAACTGAGACCCGCTCGAGGTAAGACCAACGTCATCAGGGTTAAGACCACCGCAAGGCCCAGCAGCAAGGGCATCACTCCACTCGAGCGCAGGGGTTTGCTGGTATAGGCTTGCTGGGTGGTTTCACCAAGGGCAAAAAAGCCAGCAAGCAGCGCCAAAAAGCCCAGTGGATTAGGGGACAGCAGCAGCATGGCGAGTAGCGGAACCAAGCCCACTTTCAGACCCTGCATCACCATGCTAAAAGAAAATTGCAGTGCTGCGCCCACCACCAGCAAACCAAAAAAGTATTTGACCACCTCGAGCCAGTCGGGTTGCAAGGTCAGAGCCAAGCCCAAGGCTACAAACACATGCAGGGGCCAACTGAGGGTGCGGCGTTCGGAATCAAAGCGACTGAGCAGCAGAGTCAATGCCCACAAAGGCAGGGCAAACCACGGAATCGGAGCCAAGCCCCCCGCCCAAGCCAACGGGATCAAACAGGCCAACCACACCTCGAGCGGATTCAATTGGATTAGTTTTTTGGTCGGCATCCTAAGCGTCTCCGTCTTACCTCGAGCAAAAGCGAACATATAAATCAGACAGACAAAAATATGATAAATCAAGATCAAACATAAAAATCAATCATAAAAATCAATTTCTACGAATAACAAACAGTCCATCTTTTACAAAAAATGAACAACGAATAACGAATCACAAATAACACTACATCTCTTTTGATTCCCCTAACCTTAAAAAAATTGCATACAAATGATGCCCTTCGTGGGCTAAAAACAGCTCGAGCCATTTTTTGAGCGGCATTGCGCCGTATACCGGGTGATAACCCAAACGCTCGAGGTCGCGGTCTTCTAAGGTTGCGACCCGCTCGAGTAGACTGCTGCGGATTTGGCGCAATTC
>JANYFS010000030.1 GCA_025359705.1 Deinococcales bacterium
CAATAGCGACAGATCGGAACGCTTGAGTGGGTCTAGCGCGGGGCGGTTTATCCCAGCGTTCTTCATTCTCTTATGTCTGCTCACCTGGCCGGTCTCAGCCACCGCATCGGGGCCGGCAGGCGCAGCGGATTGGCGGGCAGAAGCACGTGAAATACACGGTCATTTCACGGGAACCAAAGGGACATTCGCGCAATTTGGCGACTCGATAACCGCGACCATGGCATTTTGGGCTGGACTCCCGCCAATTCAGAAATCAGCTCGAGGTACTGCCGTGCGGTTTGGGCGGGTGCGGTGGGAATCACCCAGGCTTTGCCCAGTGCCAGATCGTTTTCCCCTGCCAAAATAGTGGCTCGAGCGAAGTCGGCAATGTAGGTCAGGGCATGGGGTACATCGGCGCGGCCCACCCAAATCATGCCTTTGCCCGCCAAAAGATTTTTCAAGGTTTTCCCACTAATCAGCGCATTTTCCACCCCAGGGCCAAAAAAGTCCGAAGCCCTAACGATGGTGGCCCGAATTTCACCCGTGCGGTGCGCCTCGAGTACCCGATTGCCCAGCATGGCCCGCAGTTTTCCCTTTTTGGTGAGGGGATTTTGTGGGGTCTCGGGGCTGATGTTTTCGGTATTGGGGCCGTACATATACAGGTTATCCACATAAACCAACTTGGCCCCGCTGCTTTTTGCCGCCCCAATAGCTCCCTCGAGCATTTTGGGCAGGGTTTCGGCCCAGTTTTGGTACGGCACATTGGCACTGTGATAGATCACGCTGGCCCCCTGCACTACTTGGGTCAAACGGGCAGGCTCGAGCAGATTGCCTTTCATTACTTCGATGCCTGCGGGCAAGTTCGCTGTTCCTGAACGATTGATCACCCGCACTTTTTTGCCCTGCCTATGCAGCTCGAGGGCCAAGGCTTCGCCTGCGCCACCGCGTCCGCCAAAGATGATGTGGATGTTTTGGGTGTTGGTGTTTTGCGTGTCGTTTTGGTTATTCATGGTATTTCCTCCTGGGAAAGATTGATAGCGAGAGGGCGAGAAAAAGATTTTTGGGTATGTTTTTATAGGGACGCTGCTTGCTGCGCCCGCTTTGATCTTGTGTGGAACGATTGGGAAACTAAACTATTCATTTACTCGAGGGCAAGAAAAAATTGTTTGACTCGAGCTTTTAACGAAAAACGAAAAACGAATTACAAACCTAAACCCTACACACTTAGATCAACTCCAATAATTTGAGTGAACAGCCGCTGGTGAATCTCGAGGAAACGGGAGTCGTTATGGATGTGGCGTTGGGCCATGAGGCCGTTTCGGAGCGATACCAAGGAAACCACAATATCGTCTAAGTTGGCGGGAACCTCGAGGTGCATCTCTTGGATTTGGCGAGCCATCAGGCGGGCAATGGTGCTGTGTAGCCGCTCGAGCTGAGCCGACATCACCGCTTGTACGGCGGGATAACGCAAAGCACAGATCCAAAATTCTTGCTGGAGCAACAAAGCCTCGAGGGGAACATCTACGGTGGCGAATTGCTCCAGAATCACTTTCCCCCGCACTTTGGGGTCGTGGATTTGGTTTGTCACCGCCTCCAGACCTGCCATATCTGCATCAAAACACTGCTCGATCAGTGCGATTAAAAGCTCAGCTTTGCCCGCATAGTTGCTGTATAGCGCCCCCCTCGAGTAGCCCGCCGCTTCTGCTACATCGTCCACACTGGTGGCTTCAAAACCTTTGGTCGCAAAAAGGTGTTTGGCAGCCTCGAGCAGTTGCAGCTTGGTTTGCAGGCGGCTCTCCTCTCGAGTTAGGCGCTTGCGCGGGGTTTGATTAACGGAATCATTCATTTGCACATTCTACGCGAATCGCGCCTCCTTGATACGAACCAGCATACAGATTCATACATGTATTTACAAGTGGTCTTGCATACAAATTTATGTTTGGTTTTTAATTCATATATGTATGTAAAAATTCACGCCAAAAAAAAGGCGGGCAAAAGCCCACCTGGTGCGGTATTTCTCGAGTTTTGAAGTGTAATCCGTTGTCTGTTTTGTCCGTATTGCGTTAAAAGATGAAAAAACCTCGAGCTGAAGGATTTTTTTCTTACACTCTTACACTCAATCCTGATACCGCTCTGCTAGATTCAAAAACCCTTGCAAAAGCCCTTTGTACTGGGCCAAAAACTGGGCGCGTTCGGCTTTCATCTTCTCGAGTTCGGTTTGGGTGTGCAGCATGGTGGCTCGAGCGTCTTTGAGTACCGAATCGTGCTGTTCTTCGGCGCTTTTGACCAACTGATCGTGCCGAGATTCGGCTTCGCGGATCAAATGATCTTTGCGGGAAGCGGCTTCGAGCAGCAGGTGATCGCGGCGGGTTTCGGCATCTTGCACGATCAAAACCGCTTCTTTTTCGGCGTTGCCGCGCAGCTCGGAAGCAATGCGCTCGGCGGAAATGACCACGCGGCGCAGTTCTTCTTCGTGCTGTTTGAGGTTTTCAATTTGCAAACCCATCTCGTCGATGCGGCTATGCAGTGCCGAATTATCGCGCAAAGTTTGCTCGAGCTGGTCGGCAACTTCTTTTAAAAAGGCTTTGACTTCGCTGCGGTTGTATCCCGTAAAAGCACCCACAAACTCGTGGTGCAAGATGTCTAAGGGGGTAAGTTTCATGAAAAAATAGCTCCTCCAATCCGAACGATGGTGGCCCCCTCGAGAATGGCCCACTCAAAATCATCGCTCATGCCCATACTCAACTCGAGCAGATCTAGTTTAGCGGCTAGGCTGGCGGTTTGTCTAAAGACGTGTCTAATGGGTTCTGGGTTCTGGCCTTCCTCGAGGCGGGGGGCCATCACCATCAGGCCGCGTACCTCGAGGCCCAAATCTTGCAATTGCTGCAAAAATTCTGGCACTTGGGCCAGTTCAACCCCATGTTTTTGGGTTTCACCATTGTGAACTTGAATCAATACCTGTGGAAGTGTAGCCCATTTCTCTCTAAAACGGAGCAATTCTTGAGCCACCTCGAGGTTTTCCAGGGTATGAATCAGGCTCACCCCCTCGAGGTATTTGACTTTGTTGCGTTGCAGCGGCCCAATAAAATGCCACTGGGTTTGGGCGGGCAGCAATGGTTTTTTGTCGCGCAACTCTTGGCCTTTGGCCTCACCCAAGGCAAAATCCCCAAATGCTAGTACGCGCTGCTCAATCTCGAGCGCACTGTGGCCCTTGGTCACGGCTAAAAGGTTCACACTCGAGGGATCACGCCCCGCTTGCTGCGCGGCCTTTTGGATGCGCTCGAGGATTTGGGGCAAGGGGTGCAGGCTCAAAGATGTTCTCCCACAGAATCTGCCAGATCCATTCTCAGCACCACTTCTTTCAGCAACTTTTTAAATTTTTCGCTCGAGGCTGCTGCCACCGCAATCACTTCTTGTTCGGTGGTGTGGTGCGGCTGCTCGGGAATCGCCAAATCGGTCACGGTGGAAATGCCTAAAACTCTGGCTCCCAAATGGCGGGCCGCCATCACTTCAGGAACGGTACTCATGCCAATGGTGTCCGCGCCCCACATGCGGTACGCCTTCAGATCGGCCCTTGTCGCGTAGGTCGGTCCCGAAACTCCCAAATAAACCCCGTCGCGCAGCTCGAGGTTTTGCTCCCTTGCTACGGTTTTGGCAAGCTGGCGGTACTCCTCAAAATACGGGTCGAACATGCCCGTAAACCGCTCGCCCCAGGCATTTTCGTTGGGGCCAATTAGGGGGTTGGTGCCGGTAAAGTTGATAAAATCGCGCTGCACCATCAAGTCGCCCGCGTTCCAGTCTTCGCGCAACCCGCCGCAGGCATTGGTGATGATAAAGGTTCTGGCTCCCAAAGCGTGGGACACCCGCACGGGAAAAATGACCTGCTCCATGCTGTAGCCTTCATAAAAGTGAACTCGACCTTTGTAGCACAAGACTCGCTTTCCAGACAAATTTCCGACCACCATTGCGCCCGCGTGTCCGGGTGCGGTGGAAAGCGGAAAGTGCGGGATTTCGCTGTAGGGAATGGTGATGGCATCCTCGAGCTGATCGGCTAAACTGCCCAGACCCGAACCCAAAGTCAGGCTGATTTGCGGGGCCGATCCAATGTGGTTGCGTAAATAATCGGCGGCTTCTTGAACGTGGGAAAAAGCGAGTGAACTCATGGCAATAGTTTAACCGCTCGAGCGAATTCTGTTGCCTATCCCGCGAATAACTGAACATATCATCCAGTACATCATCCAGTAAATCCGCCAGTACATCATGATCTACCCTCATTCAACTCACCCGCTTTGCTCTGGAACGTCAGTTAAGACACGGTTTAATGGGACACTGCAATCAGGTAGGCTCGAGGGCTTTAGGGTATTTTCATCCCACTCGCTCGAGCTGCTCTAAAATGATGTTTAAACTGGAGATTAAATGCGCTATCCACTCACCCCCATCACCTTTGCTTTGCTGCTCAGTATTCCCGCCGTCTCCCAAGCCCAGCCCGTCAGTGTGATCGCCGATATTCAGGTCAAAGGGGCCAGCGATCTGATCTCGAGCCTGGTCAAAATCAACCTGCCCATACAGGTCGGAGACCCCCTCTCGAGCGTGAATTTGACGGCGGTGCAGTTGGCGGTATTCAATCAAGGATTTTTTCAAAAAGTATCCGCCGAGTTGCAAGATGTGAGCGGCAAAACCATTTTGTTGATCACGGTCATTCCCAATTTGGACATCAAAAGCATCGAGGTTAAAAGCACTTTTATTTCCCCAGAGCGCATCAAATCGGTACTGGATAGCCAACTGAATATCTCGCCTGGGGCCACTTTCAACGGCACTCGAGTGGAGCAATCCAAAGAGGATATTTCTAAAGCCTACCGCGATGGTGGTTTTCCCTTTACTCCACGTATTATTACCGATGTTGTTGAGGAAAAAGATGGGGCCAAAGTCACCTACACCGTCGAAGAAAGTGTCCCCATTAGCAAACTCGAGCTACCCAAAAGCACTTTGGTAACAGGCGATGAGATTCAGAGTGCATTTGCGCCGATGATTGCCACAGGAGCCTTTGATTACAAGTTGTATTTGCAAGGTATCCAAACCCTTGGAAAAATTTACGCCGATAAAGGTTATTTGGGCAGTGGCTTGGATGTTGCCAAAAGTACCTTGCTCGAGGGAGGG
Source organism: Deinococcales bacterium (assembly GCA_025359705.1). Taxonomy (GTDB): domain Bacteria; phylum Deinococcota; class Deinococci; order Deinococcales; family Deinococcaceae; genus JACMOA01. The sequence continues at coordinate 5,137 of JANYFS010000030.1, forward strand.
GTTTTAAAGCTCGAGCTGCGTGAGCTTAAAATTGCCAGTTTTAATCTGGCACCACTGGGTAAAGAAGTGCCACTAAACATTAAAGTCGGTGACGTATTTAACCTTAAAACCTTGGGCGATGAAATCAGCCGTTTGGATAAAATCTTTGGTCAGGCCATCGAGCTGGGTTATTTGGCTAACCCTACCAATGCGGGTACGGTAGATGTTACCTTTAGCTTAAGCGCTCAAGCCCCTGCCAAGATCGATAAACTGGTGATTAAAAGCAGTGGAATTTTGGACACCACCACTTTGCAAAAGTTACTGCGCCTCAAAGCGGGTGATCCTTATAACCAACAGCTTGCTGAAGACGATTATTATACCTTGCAAAAAGCCTACCGCGATCAAGGTTATGAATTGGCAACCACCCCCAACCCGCTCGAGTTTGAAAATGGGGTGCTGACTTTAAACCTGCGCGAGGTTAAGATTGCAGGCTATGAATTTAAATTCAAAGGCAGTAAACAAACCCAAGATCGGGTTTTGCTGCGCGAGCTTCCCGAACCAGGTAGCCTATTTAATGTCAATAAACTGCGTAAAGGCATCGAAAATCTGATCCGCACAGGCTTGGTCAACCCACCTCAAGTCAATATCAAACCCAGCGAAACCGACCCCAATAATTTGATTGTGGTTCTCGAGACCAGCGAACTGGGAACCTTACAACTGGCCCCCGCCATTACGTACAGCACCCAAGATGGTTGGAATGGTAATTTTGTGGTGGGTTATACCAACTTGTGGGGTTTAGCACACCAAATCAACGCTCAAGTTTCGGGGGGGCAAAACGATGCAGGACAACTGCTCACAGGCTCACTTTCCTATAGCATCCCTTGGTTGGATATTCCCTTTTTGGATTTTAATAAAGTGCGTACCAGTGTAACGCTTGGGGTATCGAGTGGAGTCAGTGGCAATATCAAGCTCCTCGACTCGAGCCAAACCCAAGTGGATGGGCGCGAATATACCCAGCGCTCTACAGGTGCGGATTTCAGTGTCTCGAGGCCGCTTGGTGACTATTTATCCTTGGGGGTCAGTGCCAACTATGCCTTCGATCAAAACTATCTCGAGGTTCTTGATCCAACCAAAGACTACGACCAGCGCACTGCCACCGATGGTACTAAACTTCCTGCCATATTTAGCTATTTACCCAAAGATGGACAAACCACCCTACTCTCGAGCGGATTATCTTGGGACAATACCAACAACCCCGAGTTCCCTACCAAAGGGGTTCGTGCAGATGGCAATGTAGGCTTTGGTTTTGGTAACGCAGGTGATGTTCCTTTGGGTTG
>JANYFS010000049.1 GCA_025359705.1 Deinococcales bacterium
ACTGACCTTACGCGATTTAAAAACCAACGATTACTAACGAAAACGCAAGATTACAAACTCGAGGTTTTAGGACGGTTTCCAGGCGAAGGGGTGTTGGAGTAGAATATCCCGTATGCACCGAGAAATGCTTGAGCTGTACAGTGATTACCTCCTCGTCTCCTTTGGGCAAACCAGTGCCACGGGTTTAGCCAGACTAACGGATGGGGAAGTAAGCCACGATCAGGTCACTCGGTTCTTGCGCCAAGAGGAATCCCTATCCCAAAATCTGTGGAAGCTCGCCAAACCCTTGGTACGAAAAATCCAGCACCCAGAGGGAGTTTTAATTGTCGATGACACCTTTATTCCCAAACCACACAGTAAAACGAATGGTCTAGTAGAGTGGCACTATAATGGAGCAACTACAAAAGTAGAAATAGGTATAAATATCATTACAGTTTACTATAGGGGTGATGAATCATTAAATTTAAACGGTGTTCCAGTTGCGTGTGAGGCGGTATACAAGAAACCCGTATGGAATGAAAAGAAAAAGAAAGAAGAGATGAAAAACGTAAAGACGAAGAATGAATATTGTAGAGAATTATTGCGTGTATGCAAGCAAAATGACATTAAGTTCAAGTATGTATTGATGGATAGCTGGTATTCTGGGTGTGACAACCTAAATTTCATCGTCGAAGACCTCAAGAAAAGTTTTATCGTATCACTAAAAGAGAATAGAAGTGTTGCGAAGAAAGACAGTGAGGGGAATATCACTTGGATCGGAGAAATCCAGAACTTACGGTGGGGCAGTGCCGAGGTCGAGGAGGTATATGTGGGGGGAGTAGACTTTCCCGTATACGTGACTCGAGTTATTTTCACAAACGAAGATAAGAGTACGGGGACATTGTACCTATGTAGTGATGATCAAGATCTGACCAAAGATAAAATGCTCAAGACCTATCAAAGACGGTGGGGAGTTGAAGAGTTTCACAAGTCAGCGAAGACAAATGCAAGTTTAGGAAAATCACCTGCGAGTGTTGGGGGGTCACAGATCACGCATATTTTGTGTGCGATGTATGCATATATAAAGCTGGAGTGGATGAGGATAGGAAACGGACTGAATCATTTTGCGATCCGCTCGAGGCTGTATCTTGGGGCATTAAGAGGAGCATCGAGGGAGTTAAAAAAGATGCGAAAATCTATCAACTATACCCCTCAAGAAATTGCGTAACGTCAGATATTCTTTCAAATGCAAAACAAGATCTTGGTACGCGGTTTCGTTGATGCCCTTAAGCATTCTGATGCCAGTCGTCAACTCGACAAACTTATTTGCTATTCGATTTTCAAGTGTTTGCATTTCTTTATCCCCTACCGCTTCAATAAAAAGACCTCCTAAATTGGAGGTCTTTTTATTATCACAAATGCTTAGAAACGCAGTTTTAGACCAAAAGCAATCGAGCTAAGGCTGGTTCCATCGTTGAAGTAGAAGTTCTGGCGGCCTTCAGCAAATACCGCAATGAAGTCGGCAAAGCGAACATCTAAGCCCACGGTCAAATCACCAAACTGCGTATTCTTGGTGAGGTTTTGACCCGCACCCACGCCCGCATAACCATCGATCTGGCCCAAAGTAGCGCGGTAAGTGACCAAACCTGCTACGGTATTGCCGTTGGTGGTTCCTGCTACACCAAAGTCACCGACCAGACGCACCCCAAAGCTACCCAGCAACGAATCCGCACCTGCCATCACCCGCACCGACGTACCTGTGGAGGGCGAACCTACCCCATAGGCACTGACTCCAATATAAATGGGGTTGCGTGGGACTTCGATAACAGGTCTGAAATCTCTACCCGCTGGGCCAGTGGCTCCAACTTCGCCTTTATCACCTTGGATGCCTTTTTCGCCCTGAATACCTTGCTCACCTTGCTCGCCCATCTCACCTTGGTCGCCCTGATCACCTTGCAAACCAATTTCGCCTTGTGGTCCGGTTGCTCCAGTGTCACCCTTGGCTCCAGTTGCACCTGTTAATCCAGTTGCACCCATATCACCCTTGGCTCCAGTTGCGCCTGTTAATCCAGTTGCACCCGTATCACCCTTGGCTCCAGTTGCGCCTGTTGCGCCTGTTAATCCAGTTGCACCCGTATCACCCTTGGCTCCAGTTGCCCCAGTATCACCTTTGGCTCCAGTTGCCCCAGTATCACCTTTGGCTCCAGTTGCCCCAGTATCACCTTTGGCTCCAGTTGCACCCGTATCACCTTTGGCTCCAGTTGCACCTGTATCACCCTTGGCTCCAGTTGCGCCCATATCCCCCATATTCGCTGGGCGCTGCTCGAGGGCATCCACTCGAGTGGTCAACTCATCCACTTGACCAGGCAACTCCTCGAGGGCCACAATCCGACCTTCGTGATCGTCTAGGGTATCTTGGATTCCTGCCAAAACGCCCGCTTGATCGGCTTGTGCAGCCTCGAGCGCATCTAAACGCCCATCTTGAACCACTTGGCCTTCCTCGAGCGCGGTTACGCGGTCTGGCAAGTCGCTGAGGTTATCGAGCTGGGTTTGCACATCTGCCAAGCCTGCTTGCATCTCCTCGAGCGCATTTTGCAGATCGTTTACTTTTTGCTCTTGGGCATCTAGGCGGTCACGCAGTTCTTTAAGACCCGCTTTGACTTCTTCCAGACCTTTGAGTAGCAGGTTGTAGTCATCTTGGGTCAGCATATCCTTGAGTTTGTCCAAGGGATAATTCAGCAGCAAGCGGGCAAAAACCATAGCGACTTCTTGGCGGGTAGCGGCTTGTCGCCAATCGAAGGTTCCTTCTGGATAGCCAATGAATAGACCCTTAGAAACCACCATTTCGATGGCTTGTTTGGCCCACGCACCCGAAGTTTCGGTAGTGGCTTTGCTGACCACAGCGAGAGGTTGGGGAATGGCAACGGGGGGCGTATTTTGTGCCAAAACAGAACTGGAGCCAAGCAATAGAGCCAGAGTCAGAATTTTTTTCATATGATGCTCCTTATGGCAAACTTATGAATGTTTGCACTTACGTATGTTCTCGAGGGACATGTTCTCGAGGGAACCAAGATGACGGTATACGGGAAAATGGCCTAGTGGCACGACGCTTAATGTAAGGATAACATACCATTCTAAAAATACCTTTCATGAAATACTCATAAAATTGTCAAAATAAAAACTCGAGCCATTGCTAGCTCGAGGCATAGCAGGCTGAGTGAATAAAAAAAGGGGTAGTGGATTATGTCCGCATGTTGAAATCATTCAGAGCCTGTTCTACTCACAAAATTCTCGAGTTGAGCATGGGAGTGTTGACCACTACCACATTTTCAAACCCAAGTCAATTCCAACAACTTCACTCGAGGGAGGTAATGGGGTAATTTCCACTTCACATTGGATGGAAGCAGTGTATTTTCCCGTACTCGAGCGAGAAATGGTGACGCTTAGGATTCTTCCCTCGAGTTCTTGACTTTTACGGAATTTCATCCAACCCAGTTTGGGAAGTTTCAGTTGGTTTTCTACAATTTGGATATTTCCGTTGGTGCGGTTGGTGCGGTAGGAATGTTTAGAGTCGTGCTTTTTTTTGAATCGAGGACTCGAGAAGTGTCTTTGTTTTTTGGGTTTTTTGCAATCTCGAAAGAAGTTTTGATAACCTTGCTCGAGGTCTTTGAGGGCATTTTGCAGCGCGAATTTATCGGCTTCTTTAAGCCACTCGAGTTCTTTTTTGAGCAAAGTAAGTTCTGCGCTACACGCATGGTAATTGAGGGTTTTTTGCTCGCTCGAGTAGGCTTCTTTGCGCCTAGATAGAAAGCGGTTAAAAACGAAGCGGGTACAACCGATGGTTTTGTCGATTTGGAGTTTTTGGCTCGAGGTTGGCTCGAGGGTGACTTGATAGGCTTTTTGTCTAAGCGTCATTGTGTTCACCCTCCCCTCGAGCGAGATGGAACATCCTGCATTCCACCTGCCAAATAGATGCTACCGTGTTAGATTATACCGTATTTTAGATGTGATGTTTGGGGTTGTTTGTACTTAAAAATGGCTCGAGCTTCTGTTTACCCGCACGCGGGTAAGAGAAGCTTACCCACGACTAAAGGCACGGGTTTACGCTTCACCAATAATCAGTTAGATGACAAATGACTTCGCAAATTACTTTGCTGCCAATGCTTTACGCTGGGCTTCGGCAAGCGCGGTTTGCACGGGAACTCCGTTTTTGGTGGCTTTTTCGAT
>JANYFS010000587.1 GCA_025359705.1 Deinococcales bacterium
TCGAGGAGATCTTGCTCGAGCGCTATTCCATCCAGGTGGAGAAATCCACCTTCAACACCCTCACCTTGCTGCTGACCTTGGGAACTACCCGTTCCAAATGTATGCGGCTGCTCGATGCCCTCGAGCGTTTGGCCCGTGAACACCGCCCACCGCGCCCTTTGGTTCGCATCCCCGAAATTCCTGCCTTTACCGAACTGAACTACCTACCTCGAGATACTTTTTTTCAGGTAGGAGAGATTTTAGCGCTTTATGATCCAAATGATGATCAAGGTGGACAGGTCAATGCGGCGCTCGTGGGGCGCACTGCTGCCGATCAGATTGTGCCGTACCCTCCAGGCATTCCTGTGCTGGTTCCTGGGCAACGCATCACCTTGGCGGTTTTGGAATACCTGCGGCGGGTCAGCCGAATTCAGCGCCAGCTCGAGTTGCATGGGGTGCAAATGCTCGAGGGGATTCCGCACCTGCGGGTACTCACTGCCCTCGAGGAAGCAGGGTTAAACCGCCTGACCCCTTTTTCCCAGACCCCACAAGGACTAAGATAGCGCGGTGATACAGCTCATTCTGGCTGATGTTTTAACCCAAGACCCTCAAATGCCCCAAGCCGAAGCAGTGCTGTGTGCAGGGGGCCGCATTTTAGCAGTGGGCGACCGCGACGATATGCAAGCGCTTTCGCAGGGCTTCGACGTGGATATTCTCGACCACCGTGGCTACCTGCTGACCCCCGCCCTGACCGATGCCCACATGCATTTGGTCAGTTTTGGGTTTTGTTTGGGCAAGCTCGATCTGTCGCCCTTTCGCAATGTATTTGAGTTGCAATTGGGCCTACAAGAGTACGCCGCCACCCAGCCGCCCGATACCTGGCTCGAGGGGACAGGCTTTAGCGTGACTGGCTTGGGGCTGCAAGACTACCCCCATAAATCGTGGCTGAACGAGATTTTCCCAGACCGCCCGGTGATTTTGCGTTCCAAAGATTTACACGCGGTCTGGATCAACTCGAGGGCGATGAGCTTGGCGGGGATCGGGCTAGACACCCCCGATCCTGTGGGTGGGCGCATTGTGCGCGACGACCATGACAAACCCACAGGGGTACTGCTCGAGGGGGCGGTCAAGCTGGTGGAGCGGGCCATGACCAAGCCCAGCGAAGCCGAATACCTCGAGGCGGCGCGGCGGGGCGCGGCTCGAATGCACGAATACGGTTACGGCGCGGTTCACACCTTGGCTTTTGAACCCCCCGAAGCACTGGCAGCCTTGCAAACCTTGGATGCACGCGGCGAATTGCCCCTGCGGGTTTGGGCCTGTTTGCCCCACGATCAAATCGATTCGCTGCGCTCGCTGGGTTTGCGCGGTGGTTCGGGCGGGCATATTCGTTTGGGTGGGGTCAAGTTTTTTGCCGATGGCACTTTGGGTTCGCGCACCGCTTGGATGCAGCAAGGCTACGCCGATGGCACGGGTAAAGGCGTGTGGCTCGATCCTCCTGCCCTGATCCTCGAGCGGGGTAGGCAAGCGCTCGAGATGGATTTTGCGGTTGCCGTTCACGCCATTGGCGACCAAGCCAACCACGAAGTCTTGCGGGTGTTTGAGCAGCTCAAACCGCTGGCAGACTCGAGGGGAATTATGCTGCGCCTCGAACACGCCCAACATTTGGCCCCCACCGATCTGCAAAAGATTCTGGATTTGGGCATCGCCGTCTCGATGCAGCCCGTTCATTTGCACGAAGACATCGCCAGCATCGAAAAACTTTTGCCCCACTTAAGCAAAACCAGTTACGCTTACGGCGACCTGATTCGGGGCGGGGCCATTGTCGCCTTTGGTTCAGATGCCCCCGTAGCCAGCCCCGACCCCAAACTCAGCTTCGAGGCCGCCACCACCCGTTACGGCTTCAACACCGAGCAGTGCATCACCCCCAAGCAGTGGCTTTATGCCCACACGCGCGGCGCAGCGCAGGCGGTGGGCTGGGATTTTTACGGGATTGTGCAACCTGGGGCCAGAGCGGATTTCACCCTGTGGGACAAACTGGGCGGCGAGGCTAAGCCGCTGATTTTCTCCTCGAGTAAGATGTAAAGGGCGAGAGGGCCAGAATTCCTTCTTTTTTTGTCGTATGGGAACACATTAAAATTGATTGCATATTTTGTTCTCATTTTTTACACGGAACAAAAATATGATCACCCAATCTAATTATCTATAGGTGATTATCTTAGGTGATTAGATTGGGTGATTTTTATGGGCGATCCTTGAGCAAAATCCTTTATGATGATCTAACATGAATCAAAAGCGCATAGAGCACATTCAAACCTTGTTGCAAGAGACTGCCCTCGAGGGCTGGTTGGTCTACGATTTTCAGGGGCTGAACCGCTTTGCGGCAACCTTGCTCGAGCTGCCTGCTGGGGCGCATTTGACCCGCAGGTATTTTTTGTGGATTCCCAGAAAAGGAACCGCTGTTTTAATTCATAACAGCATCGAATCGGGAACCTGGCGGCGTTTGGCTACAAACCTCGAGCTGGAAATGCGCCCGTGTCGGGGCCACCTCGAGATGAGCGCCGAACTCGAGCATTTGCTCAAGCCTGGTATGAAAGTGGCTGCCGAATACAGTCCGAACGGGCAAGTGCCGTATGTTTCGATGCTGGATGGGGGAACCCTCGAGTGGTTGCGCTCTTTTGGCATCGAACTGGTCTCGAGCGCCGATTTGCTGCAAGAATTTATCAAATGGAGTGAGGAAGATTTGGCCTCGCACCGCCGCGCAGTGGCGACCTTGATCAAAGCCAAAAATCGGGGTTTTGAATTTTTGCATCACCGTTTGCAAGCGGGTGAAACGGTGACGGAATATCAGGCCCAGCAAGAAATTTTGCAGGTGATTTTGGCAGGCGGCCTCGAGACCGACCATCCGCCAATTGTGGCCTTTGGCATCCATGCCAGCGACCCCCACTACGCCCCCCAAGCCCAAGGAAGTTCGGCCCTCGAGCGGGGAGAGTGCGTGCTGATCGACCTGTGGGGCCAAGAAGCGGGTCGTCCACACGGGGACATCACTTGGATGGGTTTTGCGGGAACCCCCGACCTCGAGTTTTTGCACGCTTGGGAAACTGTAAAATCCGCTCGAGACGAATCTGCCCGCTTTTTGCGCCAGAGCTTTGAAACCTTTGTCCTCGAGGGCTGGATGGTGGATCAGTGCGCTCGAGAAATCATCGAAAAGGCGGGCTACGGCCCCTACTTTACCCACCGCTTGGGCCACAATTTGGGGGTGCAACTGCACGGCCCCGGAGCCAACCTAGACGACCTCGAGGTGCGCGACACCCGCCAGTTGCTACCTGGCTTGGGTTTCACCATCGAGCCAGGAATCTACCACCCCGAACACGGATACGGGATTCGCAGCGAAATCAATGTGTTCATCCACGAAAACGGCGGCCCCCGCATTACCACCCCCAACCAACACAATTTATTTGTACTGGGCGATGAGGACTGGGCTAAGGTGATTTATGACGGGAATGCATAAAATGTTATTCGTTATTGGTTGTTCGTAACAGCGTAAAACCTCGAGCTAGACAATCTTTTTCTTACTCTCCTACCCTCTTACGCTCTTACCCTCTTACGCTATCCTTCAGGACTTCTGTTCCTATTCGCAAGTGCTACAATCAAAGCCATGAGCCAGACGCAATCTTTTACGAGACCCTCCAAAAAAAGTTTGGTATTGGCGGGTGACCGTGCGCTCAGGCCGCTGTATTGGTGGTACGAAACCCGTTTGGCAAAAGCAGTCAAGGCGGGGCATAAGCTGCCCAAACATTTGGGCATCATTTTGGATGGCAACCGCCGCTTTGCGCGTAAGGTCGGCCTAGATGCGGGTCAAGGCCACGATTTGGGAGCGTACAAAGCCCATGAGGTACTCGAGTGGTGTCTCGAGTTGGGCATTCCACATGTGACCATCTGGGTCTTCTCCAGCGATAACAAATCCCGTGATCCGGAAGAAGTGGCGGGGTTGCTCGAGCTATTTGCCCGCGAAGCCAAAAAAATGGTTGCCGACGAGCGGATTCACCGCAACCGCGTGCGAATCAAAATGATTGGACAAACTGAAGATTTTCCCGAAAAAGTCCGTGATAGCCTGCGTGAACTCGAGGAAGCCACCCAAACTTACGATGGGTTGCTTTTACATGTCGCTATTGGCTACGGAGGCCGCGAGGAGATCACCGACGCGGTACGCAAGCACCTACGGAACCAGCTCGAGCAAGGAACCCCGCTCGAGGAGCTGATCAACAACCTGAGTGTGGCAGACATCGATGCCCAAATGTACACCGCAGGAACCCCCGATCCCGACTTTATTATTCGCACCAGTGGCGAAATTCGGCTTTCGGGATTTTTGCTGTGGCAGTCGGCCTACAGCGAATACTATTTTTGCGATGCCTACTGGCCCAGTTTCCGCCGTATGGATTTCTTGCGAGCCATTCGCAGTTTTCAGAATCGAGAACGGCGCTACGGCAAATAAATAAAGCAGTCTCGAGTCATACTTGGGCCAAAGTCATCACGCCCGTAAAAACATGTGTTGACAAAGCGCTATTCCTTCGCTATTATAAGTCCCGCTGATCAGCAGGTCAGTGGCACAACAAGTTCGGTCCGGTAGTGTAGCGGTTAGCATATCTGCCTGTCACGCAGAAGGTCGCGGGTTCAAATCCCGTCCGGACCGCCAAAATAAACCCTTCGGGGTTTGCACGGCAATGTAGCTCAGCCGGTAGAGCAAACGACTGAAAATCGTTGGGTCGGCGGTTCAAATCCGCCCGTTGCCACCACCAAGGGGAGTTTATACTCCCCTTTTTGCTATACTTGTGGTGGAGTAGCGGGCGAATGCCAGTGTAGCTCAGGGGTAGAGCAACTGATTCGTAATCAGTAGGTCAACGGTTCAATTCCGTTCACTGGCTCCAAAACAAAACGTAGTGTCGTACAAAAAAACCCCTCTCTTGTTTAACCGCTCGAGAGGGGTTTTTTTTGGTTTGTGCGTTACAAAATGCGGCATAGCTCGAGAAAAGGGAGTGAATGCGCGGGCTAAGTTCCTCCCAGCTATGTTTCAGATATTCTCGCAAAGCTCGAAATCTTCCACGACGCTGATAGGAACTTCTTTTCCCTACTCCCGTTAGTCGCTATCAGATTTAGAAAATCTCTAAATCTGACATGGGAGGTACTTACAGCATTTGTCAGAGTAATAGATGGTTGAACTACCCATATCAAAAAATAATTTCTTCGTCTAAGACATGGCATTTCCCACCCTACTCGAAATGGAAAACGGACTACGGATAACGGACAACCGCTCTAGTAGGGTTGGTTCGCGTGAATGCGGCCTTTGTTGGTGCGTAAAATGCTGCGGTAGTAATAGCTGGTCAGGGCATACATGCTGATAAACAGCGCAAAAATCGGGAGCAGCATCCAAGGTTGGCTTTGTTGCTTCAGCAGTAACCAATTGAACGCGGTATGAAAAATCACACTCAGCAGCAAACTTTGCCGAATCAAATTTTTGCCCCCAATAAACTTTTTAACCGCCATTGCTACGCCCCACGGCGCGGCAAACAAAACATGGGCCAAGGTAGTCAGTACCCCGCGCAAAATAAAGGTCGATCCCAAGCCAAATTGATAGCCGTAGACAATATTCTCGAGGAAGGCAAAACCCAGAGCGGCAGCGGTAGCGTAGACCAAACCATCAATCAGTTCATCGAAGTCGGAATGTTTGACGATGGTGGCAGCCGCGCCATATTTGATCACTTCCTCGATGATCGAAACGCACAGTACACTCCAAAGCGAAGTTGCCACCAAACCAAATTGCTTGAGGTCATATTCAAAGAAAATTGCCACCACACAGCCCAAAACTCCCCAACCAAAAGTACGCAGCAGCAGCTCTCGAGGCTCTGGGATCGGGTCGCGGCCCTCAAAAAACCAAAACCAAAACCCAATTGGGATCAGATTTAAAACCACAATCAAGATCAGCTCGAGGAATGAGGGCATCATAAAAGTGTTATGGAAGGCATCATGAAAGTGTCACCATAGCGTCACCATAGCCGCTTTAACGCCCAATCAGGGCATTGATCCGCCGACTGGCAAGGTGAGTCAGAGCCAGAGCCAGGGCATCAGCGGCATGGTTGTTCTCGAGGGTGCGGATTTTGAGGGTGGCTTTGACCATATAGATCACTTGCTCTTTTTCGGCGCGGCCCGTCCCGACCAAAGCCTGTTTGACCTGCATGGGGCCATAAATATGCACGGGTAAACCCGCCATAGCGCAGGCCAATTGCACCACACCCACCGCTTGCCCGACCTTGAA